>NZ_VTDU01000005.1:0-142330 GCF_035615615.1 Acinetobacter sp. MD2(2019)
CCCAATAAGACCTAACGAGTAAGCATCCAAGTTGTGCTGGCGACAATAGCAAGAGTGAACCACCTGATCCCTTCCCGAACTCAGAAGTGAAACCTCTTAGCGCTGATGGTAGTGTGGGGTTACCCATGTGAGAGTAAGTCATCGCCAGCTCATTATTCAAACACCCTCCGCTTAATAAAGCAGAGGGTGTTTTTTTATGTGGAATAGAAAAAGAAGTCAAAAATAAAGAACCAATTATATTCAAATGGATTCCTTCTTAAAGAATATAGATATCTTCGTATGAAAATTTGTGCTTTTCTCTCCACAGTAAAAAATATGCAAGTAGATATAAACCTCAAAGACCATCTAAAAAAAGACTCGGCTTTAAAAGTCCGAGTCATTGATTGTGCTAAGAAAGTACTTAAGTGCTGAATCTTATATTTTAAAGAGGATGCATCTTCCGCTAGCAAATTAATGAATTGTTTTTTTAATCACGCTTTTTGCTAATTGATCAGCTGTTAACGTTTTTTTCTTAATACCCATATGGTTAAACATAATATTTAAACAAACGGCCATAATACATGTTGCGCTAATACCTGAATGGAATAATGTTTTAAACCATGTTGGGAATTGTGCATAAAATTCATTGTTGGCTAAAGGAATCATGCCTACAGCTAATGAAGTTGCAACGATAATCATATTTTTTTGTTGGCTATAGTCAATTTTTCCTAAGCTGCGAATTCCACTGGCTGCGACCGATCCAAATAAAACCAAACCAGCGCCGCCTAAAACAGGCATAGGAACAGCAGAAACGATACGTCCCATAATAGGCAGTAGCCCCAATAAAACTAAAATTGCACCGCCTGCAGCAACAACAAAGCGACTTTTTACCCCAGTCATCGCCACTAAGCCCACGTTTTGGGCGAAAGCACTTTGCATAAATGTGCCAAACAGTGGTGCAACTGCACTTGAGAGCATGTCGGCACGTAAACCATCGGCAATTCGTTTATCATCCACTTTGGTTTCTACAATCTCGCTGACGGCAATAATGTCGGCTGTGGTTTCGGTTAGAATCACGACTGTTGCAATCAGCATCGCTAAAATGGCTGGAAGATGAAAAACCGGTGCACCAAAACTTAAAAACTCAGGCACAGCGAACCAAGCACCTTGCGTGACATTTGAAAAATTACCAAAGCCCAAAATAGCAGCTAAGATGGTTCCAATAACAATAGACGCGAGAATTGAAAGTCTACGCAAAGTTTCATTACCGATTTTGCTTAAGATTAATAAAATGATTAGGGTCATGGCAGCAAGGCCAATATTCTCGACTGAACCAAAATCGGGTGCTTTGCTGTTTCCACCCATAATCCAACGCACGGCAACGGGCATTAGTGAAATCCCAATAATGGTGATTACGCAACCGGTAACAATGGGCGGAAAAAATCGAATAATTTTGGCAAAAAATGGTGCAATGATTAAGCCGATAACTGCCGCACCCATTACCGCACCGAGTACCACATTAAAACCGCCTCCGGTTGTGGCAATGCCTACCATCGTGCCGACACTTGCAAATGAAACGCCTTGTACCAAGGGTAAACGTGCACCAAAGTATTTAATGCCGATCGTTTGTAGAATGGTTGCAAGACCACCAATAAATAATGATGCTGTAATTAATTGTGCAATTTGCAGGCTATTAAAGCCAGATGCAGCACCAATAATTAGCGGAGGGGCAATAATGCCACCATACATGGTTAGAACATGCTGCAAGCCATAGGCAAAACTTTTTCCAAATCCTAGAAATTCATGTTCTGGTGCGGTGATATTTTTTTTATTCGACATTAGACATTCCTTATTTACTGACAAAACTTGTACTTGTTTTAGAAAATGCATGAAATGTGCCAATAAAAAAATATGATTAATATATCAATATGTTGTTTTTATCGTGGAATATCGCACAGGATTTATGCATTTTTCAAATCAACTAAGATGGACAAGTATTTTTAAATTTACGCTTAAATTTTGTGTTGGAATGATTTTTGCTTTTTCAGAAGAGAAAGATCTTAAAGATTATTTTATTTAAATCCGCTGGGAGAGAAAAATGCAAAATTGGCAACATACTACAAGTAAACTTAAAAAACTTGCCAAAGCTTGTTTAGCTGTTGGTACCCTTTGTTTTGCTGCATCGCAGGCCAGTTTTGCGGCAGAAAAAGCGGCATTTGTCTATATTGGCCCAACAGGTGACCATGGCTGGACTTACTCTCACGACCAAGGTCGTTTAAAGGCTGAAAAGGCTTTGGGCGGAAAATTCACCACCTCTCATATCGAAAATGTGCCTGAAACCGCTGATGCAGAGCGTGTGTTCCGTAATCTAGCACAACAAGGCAATAAGGTTATTTTCGGGACTTCATTTGGTTATATGAACCAAATGGAAAAAGTGTCTCGTCAATTTCCAAATACCATTTTTATGCATGCAACTGGCTACAAAATGGGTAAAAACTTAGGCACTTACGATGTAAGAACCTATGAAGGCGCTTATATGCTGGGTGTTGTGGCTGGGGGCAAAACCACTAAAAATACGTTAGGTGTGGTTGGTTCTTTCCCAATTCCAGAAGTCGTGCGTAACATTAATGCGTTTACTTTAGGTGCACAAAGTGTGAATCCTAAAATTAAAACGAAAGTGATTTGGGTGAACTCATGGTTTAACCCGGGTAAAGAGCGCGATGCTGCTTTAGCCCTTATTTCACAAGGGGCAGATGTGTTAATGCAAAATACGGATTCACCAGCGGTCGTGCAAGCTGCTCAACAAAAAGGCATTTATGCGTTTGGTTGGGATTCAGATATGAGTAAATTTGGTGCAAAAGCACAACTTGCTGCATCGGTAATTCATTGGGAAAAAATTTATGTGCCGTTGTTGAACCAAGTGGCGAATAAAACATGGAAACCAACAAGCATTTGGTGGGGTGTTCCACAAGGGGCAATTGATATTGAAAACTTTGGCCCTGCGGTTCCTGCACCATTAAAAGTCAAAGCACTTGCTGTCCGCGATTCTATTCGTAAAGGTCAAATGCATCCGTTTGATGGTCCAATCTACAACCAAGCAGGTGGTGTGGTCATTCCTAAAGGCAAACGTTTAGGCGATGATGTTTTAAGCAAAATGAACTTTTATGTGAAAGGCGTAGAAGGTGCATTACCTAAATAATTAAGACTGATTTGTATTTAATGATGCACTCAAAATGTTATTTTTGAGTGCATTTTTTATGCGCACGATATTCTTAGAATTTGGCATAGAGCTTGCAATAGTAACCCTTAATAGACTGAATTAAAAAATATAGATTTGGATGAGGAGGGTAGCTATGCCTGAAGTTCCGCGTTTGGAATTGGTTGGAATTAGTAAAAGTTACAACTCATTGAAGGCGAATGATCACATCAATTTAACGGTATTGCCCGGACAAATTCACGCCATTTTGGGTGAAAATGGTGCAGGCAAAAGTACATTAATGAAGATCATTTATGGTGCAGTCAAAGCCGACCAAGGTTCGCTGATTTGGAATGGCAAAGAAGAACATATCGATCGCCCTGCATTTGCTCGAAAATTAGGCATTGGTATGGTGTATCAGCATTTTTCATTATTTGAAACGCTAACCGTCACTGAAAATATTGCACTAGGTTTAGATGAGTCGATTGATTTAAAACAATTGAGTGAAAAAATTAAAACTGTTTCAGAAGAATACGGTTTACCCATCGACCCAAGACGAGAGGTGCATACGTTATCTGTAGGGGAGCGGCAACGTGTTGAAATTATTCGTTGTTTGTTGCAAAACCCCTCGTTACTTATTTTAGATGAGCCGACTTCGGTTTTAACGCCTCAAGCCGTTAAACAATTATTTAAAACGCTAAAACAATTGGCCAGCCAGGGCGTATCAATTTTATATATCAGTCATAAATTACATGAAATTAAAGAGTTATGTGATGAAGCAACCATTATTCGTGCTGGGCGCGTGACAGGTACGGTCAATCCAAAAGAAAAAACCACCAATGAATTGGCCAGTTTAATGATTGGGCGAGAATTGCCAACATATAGTCGTGTGGCATTTACAGGCAATCAGGTTTCTTTATTTAAAGTTGAGGCATTAAGTTTTAATTCAGATGATCCATTTTCGGTTGCATTACGCGATATCGATTTAGAGTTACATCAAGGTGAAATTTTAGGCATTGCCGGTATTTCTGGAAATGGTCAAGCCGAATTATTAAGTTTGCTTTCGGGCGAAACAGCAACAAAGCAAGGCAAAATTTTGTTTAAACAGCAAAGTATTGGACATTTAAATGCAGGTAAACGACGTGATTTAGGTTTGGGATTTGTGCCAGAAGAGCGCTTAGGCCGTGGTGCTGTGCCTAATATGACTTTGAATCAAAATACGTTGCTGACAGCACATCGTCAAGGATTAACACATTTTCAACTGATTGATTTTAATAAAGTGAAAGCCTTTGCAGAACAATGCATTGAACGCTTTGGCGTCAAAGCCAGTGGTGCAGATGCCGAAGCACGTTCGCTTTCTGGGGGGAATTTGCAAAAATTTATTGTTGGACGTGAAATTTTACAACAGCCCGAAGTGTTAATTATTTCTCAGCCAACGTGGGGCGTGGATATTGGGGCATCGATGTTTATTCGTCAGACCTTAATCGATCTTTCTCGAGAAGGCGTTGCAATTTTAGTGGTCTCTGAAGAATTAGAAGAATTATTTGAGATTAGCGACCGAATTGCGGTACTGGCGGAAGGAAAATTGTCTGAAGCTATGCCAACGACCAGTACCAATGCGGAACAAATTGGATTGCTTATGTCGGGTTTAGGGCATAGCGCAGGGCAAAATCAAGTTTCAGAAGGACGTGCTTAAGGAGTTCATCATGCATTTATTACAGCCTAGAGAACATCCTTCTCTTTTAATGAAATGGCTTTCACCTATTTTAGCCATCTTTTTGACCCTTATTGCCGGTTTAATTTTATTTCGCTGTTTGGGATATGACCCGTTCAAAACCTTATACATCTTCTTTATTTCACCGCTGAATAGTTTATATGGTTGGAGTGAGTTGGTGGTCAAAGCCAGTCCACTTATTTTAATTGCTCTGGGTTTATCGATTGGTTTTCGCGCCAAATTATTTAACATTGGTGCCGAAGGGCAGTTAACTATGGGCGCTATTTTTGGTGGTGGCGTGGCTGTTTTGTGCTATGGGCATGAAGGATTATGGACATTACCGCTTATGTTGGTGATGGGGGCTTTAGGCGGTGCATTGTGGGGTGCAATTCCTGCATTACTCAAAACGGTTTTTAATGCAGAAGAAACCCTAACCACGTTAATGCTGAATTATGTGGCAAGTTTTGTGTTGCTGTATTTAATCAATGGTCCGTGGCGCGACCCAAATGGCATGAACTTTCCGCAGTCGGTGATGTTTAGCGATTTAAGTTTATTGCCGCTATTAAACGACACCACACGGATTAATTATTCCGTCTTTTTAACCCTTATTTTAGTGATTGTATTTTGGGTCTTTATTAAAAAAAGTATGCAGGCCTTCAAATTAGAAGTGAGCGGGCAAGCCCCAGCAGCTGCTAAATATGCGGGTTTTTCTGCCAGTAAAACTGTTTGGTTTAGTTTGGTTTTGTCGGGCATGATGGCAGGACTGGCTGGTATTTGTGAAGTGGCAGGGCCAATTGGGCAGCTGAATCCAAATTTATCGCCGGGTTATGGTTATGCTGCAATTATTGTTGCGTATTTAGGCCGCCTGAATCCGATTGGGATTGTATTATCTGCTTTTTTAATGGCGCTCATTTATTTGGGTGGTGAAATGGCACAAATGCAGTTACAACTACCCGTTGCAATTGCTGGTGTGTTTCAAGGCTTATTGCTGATGTTTTTATTGGCAGCAGATGCCTTTATTGAAAACAAATATCGGTTTAGCAAGAAAAAAACCGAAGCATCTGTTCTATCTATGCAAGGCTAAGGGGAAAAATTATGTTGGAAGTGACAGCTATTTTAGCAACAACCGTTGCCGCAGCAACACCTCTTATTTTTGCCGGTTTAGGTGAACTGGTTGCCGAGCGAACTGGGGTGATTAATTTAGGTGTGGAAGGCATGATGCTGGTCGGGGCGATTGCCGGATTCGCTTTTTCTACCCAATTTGAATTAAGTGTATTGAGTGCTTTAGGTGTGGGCGCAATTGCTGGCATGCTGATGGCACTTATTTTTGCTTTTTTTAGTTTGTCTTTAAGTACGAATCAATCGGCTTGTGGTTTGGCTTTAACTATTTTTGGTATGGGGTTGTCGTCTTTTATTGGACAAAACTATGTCAGTCAAGGGTTGCCGGGCTTAAGTGCAATGAATATTCCACTGCTTTCGCAAATTCCATTTATTGGGCCGGTGTTTTTTCAGCAAAACTACGTGGTGTATTTGTCGTTTCTAGCTTTTGTGTTGGTGTGGTGGGTTTTGGCAAAAACACGCTTAGGTTTATTGCTAAAAGCCGTAGGTGAGTCGCCAGAAAGTGCGCATGCAATGGGCTATAACGTGTTAGGCATTCGTTATGCTGCGGTGTTATTTGGTGGTGCGATGGCCGGCGTGGCAGGGGCATTTTTATCAACCGTATATACGCCCATGTGGATTGAAAATATGGTTGCAGGACGCGGTTGGATTGCTATTGCATTGGTGGTGTTTGCAACATGGAAACCGACACGTTTAATGCTGGGGGCGTATTTATTTGGCGGCGTCACAATTTTGCAGTTACATGCGCAAGCATTGGGGCTCAATGTGCCAACCGAATTTTTAGCGGCTTTGCCTTATGTTGCGACCATTGTAGTTTTGGTAGTGATTTCTCGCGACAAAAAAGTGTTGAAGATGAATTTACCTGCATCTTTAGGGAAAACTTTTTTACCTTAATAACTTAAAAATAATTACCATTATGGCGAGGTGTTCACTTCAAAGTAATGGTTTTAAAATGGAAGTGAGATCACTATGTCTGCACCAAGCCCAGCGCAAATTTTATATTTTTTACAACAAGCCAATGAACTTGCCCGAAAAACCATGTCCGATGGGCATCATCCTTTTGCGGCATTATTGGTTGCACCAGACCATGAAACGATTTTGCTCAGTCAAGGCAATATCGATACGGTAAATCATGCCGAATCGACTTTAGCGCGCATCGCTGCCAGTCAATATTCAGAAGAATATTTATGGCAATGTACCTTGTACACCACGGTCGAGCCGTGTTGTATGTGTTCAGGCACCATTTATTGGGCGAATATTGGTCGTGTTGTGTACGGTATGGATGAAGCCGATTTATTGGCTTGCACAGGGGATCATACTGAAAATCCAACCATGAGTTTACCCGCAGCAGAAGTATTTGCACGCGGGCAAAAACAAATTGATTTAATTGGCCCTGTTGAGCAGGCGATTCCTGAAATTTTAGAAGTGCATCAAAACTTTTGGCAGCATTCATAAGCGTTTAAAACGAATGTTTTTTCAGCATGAATATTTTAGCTACTTCAATAAGCCTATAAATAATAATAATAAATTTTTTTGTTAATAGCCCGATGGGGCTATTTTTTTATCTGCATAAAACCGATGCGGCTGTATATTCCAAAATCTGCTAAGTACAGCAATAAAAGTTTTATCTTCAAATTTCATAATCATTCAAGATTTTCTTGGTTTGAATTTTGAGCATTGCTATTTATCTTTATCGCAACGGTGTTAAGCCTTTTGCTTCACAAATCCATTGCATTTTATAGGTAGAACAGCATGAAAATTTTTTGGTTTATTCCCACTCATGGCGATAGTCGTTATTTAGGCACTACAAAAGGCGCGCGCCAAGTGGATCATGCGTATATGAAACAAATTGCAGTGGCAGCGGATCATTTAGGTTACGAAGGTGTACTTATTCCCACCGGCCGTTCTTGTGAAGACCCATGGATTGTGGCCGCAAGTTTAATAGATGCCACGCAGCATTTAAAATTTTTAGTCGCACTGCGCCCGGGTGTAACCACGCCAGCTTTAACCGCACGCATGGCTGCAACCTTTGACCGACTTTCTCATGGGCGGGTATTACTGAATTTGGTTACAGGCGGCGATGAATATGAATTACGCGGCGATGGTGTGTATGAAGATCATCAAACTCGTTATGAAACAGCCAATGAATACGTCAAAATTTGGCGAGAAATTTTAACCCGTTCCCACACGGGCGAATCCTTTACTTTTAAAGGCAAAAGATTACAGGTGGATGATGCCAAACTATTGTATCCACCGGTGCAAAAACCGTATCCACCGCTGTGGTTTGGTGGGTCTTCAGATGTGGCGATTGATTTAGCTGCCGAGCAAGTCGATACCTATTTAACTTGGGGTGAACCGCCTGCGGCTGTTGCTGAAAAAATTGCAGTGGTTGCGGCAAAAGCTGCGCAAAAAGGGCGTCGCTTAAATTATGGTATTCGCTTGCATGTGATTGTCCGCGAAAGTAATGAAGAAGCATGGGCAGCGGCGAATCGTTTGATTCAACATATTGATGATGCAACCATTGCCGCCGCACAGAAAAAATTTGCCCGAATGGATTCTATCGGCCAGCAAAGAATGGCGGCTTTACATGGCGGAAAACGTGACCAACTGGAAGTGTCGCCGAATCTTTGGGCGGGCATTGGTTTGGTTCGCGGTGGTGCGGGTACCGCATTGGTTGGCGACCCCGAAACCGTTGCGGCACGTATTCAAGAATATGCCGATTTAGGGATTGAAACCTTTATCTTTTCAGGCTATCCGCACCTTGAAGAATCTATTCGCTTTGCCGAACTAGTTTTCCCATTATTGCCGCTAGAAACTCGTAACAAACTACAACGCGACCATTTATCTGGCCCATATGGTGAAATTATTGCCAATGATTATTCTCCTGCGGATGCGACTAAGCGTCCATTACGGGAGGCGATATGAACCCAAAACAACGCTCAGATAAAAACACCTCAACGCTGTTTTTATCTGCGCTGAGCAAACGAATATTGCCGTGGGTGGTGCCATTATTGTTACTTACGGCATGGCAATTGGCTGCATTTTATGGCGTGCTACAAAGCCAAATTTTACCCGCACCTTCGGCGGTACTTACGGCATTTTGGCATTTATTGGTGAGTGGTGAGCTTTGGCATCATGTGAAAATTAGTGCAGGTCGGGCGTTACTGGGTTTAATTGTGGGGGGCGGTTTAGGTTTATTACTGGGGCTGTTAAACGGCTCTTCTAAAGTTGCTGCAACCTTGTTAGATACCACCTTACAAATGATTCGCAATATTCCAGCGTTGGCGTTAATTCCATTGGTAATTTTATGGTTTGGGATTGATGAATCTGCCAAGTTGTTTTTGGTTGCCGTCGGGGTGTTTTTCCCAATGTATATCAATACTTATCATGGAATTCGTGGGGTCGACCCACAGCTTATTGAGATGGGGAAAAGCTATGGTTTGACGCGTTGGGGCTTGTATAAAAATATTATTTTACCCGGTGCAATGCCATCTATTTTAGTCGGGCTACGTTTTGCGTTGGGTTTGGTTTGGGTGTTATTAATTGTTGCAGAAACGATTTCAGCACAGGCAGGTATTGGCTATATGACCATGAATGCACGTGAATTTTTACAAACGGATATCGTTGTCGTCGGCATTTTACTTTATGCCATTTTAGGAAAATTGGCGGATGTATTTGCACAACAATTAGAGCGTTATTTGTTGCGTTGGCATGCGGGTTATCAGCAATAATTGGAGAAATGACATGACGGATTTAAGTATTGCTCGGCATGAAACGAGTGCCGATCAGCCTTTATTTTATACTGCGCATCAGCCTTTGGTAGAAACATCTCGTGGTGCAGAGATTGCCATTCAGCAACTGCATAAATATTATGGCAAGGTTTGTGTTTTAGACCATTTAAATTTGAATATTGCTGCAGGTGAATTTGTGGCGATTGTAGGGCGAAGTGGCTGTGGTAAAAGTACCTTATTGCGTTTAATTGCGGGTTTAGAAGCATCAACCCAAGGTGAGATTCAAATTCAAAATACACAAGCACAATTGGTTCAAACACAAGAAATTCGCGTCATGTTTCAAGATCCGCGTTTGTTGCCGTGGAAAAATATTTTGGCGAATGTTCAATTGGGTTTGCAAAAGCAGCAATTTTCCCAAGCAGCGCAATTACTGGAAAAAGTCGGTTTAAAAGACAAAGCCAGCTTGTGGCCAAGTCAACTTTCTGGTGGGCAGCGCCAGCGCACGGCATTGGCACGAGCATTGTCGCATCAACCCCGTATTTTATTGTTGGATGAACCGCTCGGTGCTTTAGATGCGTTAACCCGTTTAGAGATGCAAAACTTAATTGAAACGCTGTGGAGGGAGCAAGGCTTTACCGCTATTTTGGTCACGCACGATGTCAGTGAAGCAGTTCAATTGGCCGATCGAATTATTTTGTTAGATCAAGGTCATATCGCCCAACAGTTTCAAGTGGATTTGCCTAGACCCCGACAAAAAGGCGCGCATTTTGCCGAATTAGAACAGCAAGTCTTAGCGGCAGTTTTAGCAACTTAGGCATATACGGGAAATAAAGCATTTTTAATTTATGCAGATGGTGTCAGCTAAAACGTACAATAAATAGAGAAATTGGCTGCTATACCACAGCAGGAATTTTTCTTAAGATGAATTTATCAGGAACAGGATGTTCCCAAACATAAAACAAAAACCATAAGTTTGTGCATCAGGAATGTGAGGTAAGACAGGAGTCCAACCTAATCACCCAATCTAAATAAGCCCGACAGGATGTCGGGCTTATTTATTGGTTCACACTTTAGAAGCGATAGGTTGCACCGAGTTGAACAGTACGTGGCTCGCCTGGGTAAGAGAACAGCATATAACTACTTTCATCATAACGTTTATTGAAGATGTTCTTCACGTCCAAGTTAAAACGTAATTGATCGTTGACTTTGTAATACGCCAGCGCATCGGTCACGCTATAACCCTTCATTTTGAAATACACATCATCATTTTTACCATAACGCTGACTAATATATTTTTGGTTAATGCCGACACCTAGGCCCGACAACGCCTTGCTTTGGAACTCATAAATGCTTAATAGGTTAAAGCTGTTTTTAGGAATGTTGTCTAACGGTTGACCCACATTATTGGCATTTCCATCTTTCGTGATTTTGGCATCGGTATAAGCATAACCGCCAATCACTTTCCATGCTGGCGTGATTTGCCCTGCAAGATTTAACTCAAATCCTTTACTGGTGGCAGCACCAATGGTTTCATAAATTGTTTCACCTTGGCTATTCAATGCGGCAGAAAGCACATTTTTCTTTTTGGTGTAATAAATGGCACTTTGTACAGACAGTTTATCGTCAAGCAATTGCCATTTTGAACCGAGTTCGTAGACTAAGCCTTTTTCAGGATCATTGGCTTGTCCGTTGCTGTTTTCGCCATGGATTGGATAAAACGAGGTGCTGATATTGCCATACAGTGACCATTCTGGCGTGACTGCATAACTGAGTCCCACGCGAGGCAATACTGTATTGGTGTTTTTGCTCCATGCAGTAGGTTCATCGGTGGTATGGTCTTGTTGATAATGTTCAAAACGTAAACTCATTAAGGCTTTGAGTTTTGCGGTTAAGTCAACTTGGTCTTGAATAAACGCTGCATAACTGGTGAGGTTTTCACGCTCATTATAAAATGGGTTAATCAGAGTTGGCAGCGTTTGTGAATAGTTTGGATTAAGTGGATTTAACGATAAGTTTGCACCACGGCCATTACGGTCGATACGGGCTTTATAATCGTAATCTTCATATTCAATTCCGGTCAGCAAGGTATGTTGCATTCCCCATAAATTGAACTTTCCTGTTAAGCTTGCTTGTAGGTCTTTATCGGTCCAAGACAATTTACGCCAGCTATATCCAACTAAAAGATTATTTGTTGTTTGATCAAAGCCACGTGGTTCTAAACCGAAACCATGAATCCCACCATTGATATATTGTGCGCCAAAATTTAACGTCCAATCCGAATTGAGTTGATGTTCAACTCTAAATTGATACAGATCGTTGGCGCTATCTAAGCGGTTGACATCTTTACCCGTTTGCCAAAAATATGTTTTGGCACTGAACTGTGGATAGTTCTGCCCGGGATAATTCGTAAAGCCTTTGTCGTAAGGTTGTTGATTTCGTAAAAAATCGGCTTCGAAGGTGACTTTGGTTTGGTCGGTGGGTTGCCACTGTAGCACAGGCGAAATGTCATAGCGTTTGACATGCACATCGTCACGGAAGGTCGAGCCGCCTTCACCAGCAACATTTAAACGATAGGTTAAGCTTTTATCTTGATTGATTGCACCTGTGGTGTCGAGTGTGCCGCGGTATGTCCCGTATTGGTTGCCTTGAATGCCCACAACGGTTTGATTTTCTTTTAAAGGTTGCTTACTGACAATATTAAATGTTCCGCTTGGGTCACTACGACCATACATGGCGGAAGATGGCCCACGAATAACATCTACGCGGTCAATATTGCTGCTGTCTGGTGCAGCAGGGTAACCCCGATTAATTGGAAAACCGTTGCGGTAAAATTCACCACTTGAAAAACCACGTGTGGTGTATTTGGTGAGTCCTTGTGCGCCGAAGTTATTTGAACGACCCACGCCGCCAGCAACATCTAAGGCTTCAATTAAGCGCGATGCACCTAAATCAGTCAGCACGCCTTGGCTGACTACAGACACCGATTGTGGCGTGTCTTGTAATGCGGTATTGGTTTTAGTGGCTGAACTGGAATTCTTTTGCAAATAGGCATTTGCATTGTTTTGTTCGGTAGAAACTTGAATACTAGGGAGATTAACATCGTCAGCGAAGCTAGATTTTGCAATGAAGATAGCGCAGATGCTCAGTGCAAGAGGCGTAAGTTTTAACACAATAGTCCTTTATAAATGAGATTCATTATCTATATTATTATAGTTACAGTTTGTATAAATAAATAGCAACGCAGCGCGAATATATCACTTTTATTAATATATTTTTTATATAAATGTTTGGGGCGATAATATGTTAGTGAAAAGCGATAAGCAATAAATAAATGATTAAATGGGCGCAGAGAATTAGCTCAACTCAGGTTGAATAGGTAGCAGGCTGTTCCTCAATAAAAACAAAAAGCAAAAATTAAGCGAAGATCAAAGCCCACCTAATCATCTAATCTTAAGCGCTAAGGCAGCAGCTTAAGTTTATGTATGGCTTGGCTTACGCTTTATATTGAGTGCAATTGGCAGATCAGACAGATTGTTTTATATTAGAAAATAATGCATTCAATTGAATAACAATAAGGTGAGCTATGACTGCTACAACCGCGAAACAAAAACTGAAGAAACAAGAAGATCAGCTCTCTATCGATTTAATTGAAGCGCAATATGGATTAAAAGAAAGTCGTGGAACTGCACACAGTAAAAGCGTGCTCATTATTGTCAGTGGTATTGAACTGGCGGGCAAAGGTGAAGCGGTGAAGCAACTGCGTGAATGGGTCGATCCACGACATTTGCATGTGAAGGCCAAAACTGCCGAGTTACTCAGTAGCAGCCAAACTTTCTGGGAACCCTACGCCAATTCGATTCCTGCCGAAGGCGAACTCTTTATTTTGTTTGGAAATTGGTATAACGATTTACTCAAAACTGCCATGCATGTGTCGAAGCCGTTAAATGAAACCTTGTTTGATTCTTATATTGAACAAATGCAGCAATTTGAACACGACTTGAAGCAAAATTATGTTGATGTGATTAAAATTTGGTTTGATTTATCGTGGAAATCATTGCAAAAACGTTTAGATAATATGAATGCCTCTGAGCAACAATGGCATAAATTGCATGGGCTAGATTGGCGCAATAAAAAAGAATATGACACCATTCAAAAATTACGTCAGCGCTTTAGTGATGATTGGATTTGTATTGATGGTGAAGATCCAACGCAGCGTAATCAAATCTTTGCCGAGCATGTTCTCGACAGATTGCGAGATTTACCCGAACATAACGGCTTGGTGGCACATCAATGGCAGCAAGCAGCAATACCGAGCCCATTACGTGACATCCAAAATCCTAGCGTTGAAAAAAAATCGTATAAAAAACAATTGAAGAAACTCGGCTTAAAAGTATCGAGAGCCATGCTGCAAAATCAGCGCCGTGTGGTGATTGTGTTTGAAGGGATGGATGCTGCAGGCAAAGGCGGCGCCATTAAACGGATTGTGAAACGCTTAGACCCACGTGAATATGAAATTACCAGTATTGCTGCGCCAGATCCTTTTGAGCTCAGACATCCTTATTTATGGCGTTTTTGGCGAAAACTCGAAGAAAATAATAGTTTTATTCATATCTTTGACCGTTCTTGGTACGGGCGCGTTTTGGTCGAACGCATAGAAGGCTATGCGCAGCCTTTTGAGTGGCAACGCGCCTACGATGAAATTAACAGTTTTGAAAAAGATTTGGTCGATACCAGAACTGTGGTCGTCAAAATTTGGTTAGCCATTAGTAAAGACGAGCAAGAAAAACGCTTTAAAGACCGCGAAGCCACGCCGCGCAAGCAATATAAAATTACCGATGAAGATTGGCGTAACCGAGCCAAGTGGGATGAATATTTAAATGCAGCCGCGGATATGTTTGAACGCAGCAGTACCCAATATGCGCCATGGCATATTATTGCAACAGATAATAAACGTCAGGCACGCTTAGATATATTAAAGGCGATTTTAAAGCAGTTAAAGGCAGAATAACTGCCTTTAACTCATTGATAAATTTATTTAAATATTAAAGCGTTTCTGCCCAGTTAAGCACCAACGCTTTCACCGACCACTTGAGCTTGTTGTTTAAGCTGAATTTTTTTGGCCAATTGATAACAATCATCGACATGGGCCGCAGCAATTTTCTTAAATACAAAATAACCCAAACCTGCGGCCACCATTTGTCCACCTAACGGAATAAATTTAGTCACTTGTTTGGTCAGCATTTTGCTAATAAATCCATTGAGTGATTTTTTTACACCTGTACGCGCGACCATTAATCCTGAAAATTGAACACCGCGTTTACGTAATTCTTGCCAATGAATCTCTTTGGTTTTAGGATCAAAAACACTTACATGTGCCTGATCTAAACCAAATTTTTCATTAATACTTGGAATTAATTGGCTTAAAATACTTACATCTGCCACAACATCAAAAAAAGGTACGGGTACAACGGCCGCACCTGCAGAAAGGTAGGCACGTTTTTGAATCAGTTCTAGACAGTCTCGTCTGACTTGTTCTAAGTTAAGATGTGGATCGATTGAATCTGGTACATGGTCAATTTTCATTTTTTACACCTGAGTTTCAATGATTTGTATTTAAACCTAAAATAACCAGACTGTGTAGTATTTCATGTGTAAAAATGTCACCCGTGTAGTCGTTAAATTTGCTTGAGAAAGATAAAGGAAGCATATGGGAATTCATATTTGCCAAAGTCAGCGTCTAGAAATTTTGGCTCAAGCATTATTACAACAAAGCCAAACCCAAGAGCAGTCGATTTTTCAGGCATTAGAAGCGCAGCATTTTATTGTGCCCAGTTTGGCTATGGAACATTGGTTAAAACAATATATTGCCAAAGCCCAAGGCATTAGTGCCAATACGCATTTTCATCAAAGAATACAAACTTTTCAATGGTTTGCTTATCAACAGATTTTGAGCAACAAAGAACGGGTGCGCCAAGCCAATATTCCTCGACTAGTTATGAAATGGCGGATTTATTCTGCCTTAGAACAATATATTCAACCGCCTCAATTCAGTTTAGATCATGCGCATCCGTTATTTAGCATTGTAGAGCGAATTTATCTGAGTGCCGAGCAAGTGGCGGAAGCTGATCGCCCACAAAAAAAACAAAGCATGTTGTATTGGGTTGCCGAGCAAGTGTCGCGGTTGTTTGGTCAATATATGTTGTATCGTGGGCACTGCCAACATACGTTTTCGCAACCGTGTCAGTGCCCACAAAATTGGTTAAAACAGTGGGGGAACAATCAGGCATTGGACCTTGAGCAGCTCAGTGCACTGCAATCTACACACGCCGCAGAGCAATTTGCGCAGCTTGAAAAATTAGAAGCATGGCAACGTTGGTTGTGGTTAGAGATTTTCCATGACGATTTTGTCGAAATGCAGCGCATTGATGCCGAGTTTTGGGCCATTTTAGATGATCCATTTCAACGTGAATCGGCTTTAGCCAAGCTTCCCAAACAGATTTTTATTTTTACCGTATTGGAACTTCCACCGAGTCAACTCAACTTTTTGCGCCGTTTGGGGCAGTATTTAGAGATTTATCTGTTTCACTTTAATCCATCGCAAGAATATTGGGCCGACAGTGTCGATCCCAATTGGAAGAAACAATATGACGTGAAAGTAAAAGAGCGATTTATTGACAGTCGTGAACGTCAAGGCAAGCAGGTAACCGATGCAGAAATTGCCCAGTTTTTTGAACAATTTAATTTAAATTTTAATGCGTTGGCAAGAGAATCACGCCATCCAATTCTGACGCGGTTTGGCAAGCAAGCACGGGATCATTTCTCTTTACTTGCAAATCTTTCATCGGGTGAGGAAGGCGAATGGTTCGACTTGTTCGATGAACACTATCCCGACACATTATTGGGGCGGTTGCAGTCCGATATTTTGTATTTGATGGAACCTGAATTACATCAGTATCCATTACAAGGTGCAGATCAGTCGATACAAATTCATGTGTGTCATTCGGCATTGCGTCAGCTTGAAGTGTTAAAAGAGCAATTATTGAATTGGTTGGCTGAAGGCAGCGCCGAGCAACCGCGCCGTTTAGATGATATTTTAATTTTAACGCCAAATTTAACCGCACTTGAGCCTCATATTCGAACTGTTTTTGCCCCTGCACCGAAAATTCATGGACAGCAGCAAGTGTATTTACCCATTAAAATTGGTGGTGTGCCTCAACTAGATGTATTGCAAGCGTGGCAAGCATTACTTGGGCGCATCACTTTGGTGAATACGCGCTTTTCCTTTGAAGATTTTGCCGATTGGCTAAGCCTTGTGGCAACCCAGCAGCGCTATGCCTTAGATGTCGATGCGATTGCGCGGATACTAGATTTATTAAGCCAAGCTGGATTTAAACGCGGTTTAGATGCCGCGCATTTATCGCGCAGTTTAAGCACAGACGATACAGATTATCGGTTTAGCTTTAAATTTGCGTTAGACCGTCTTGCGCTGGGTATTGCGATTCCTGAACATGTTCTTTTTGAGCAAAGTTTAAGTTTTGCCGAAGTTTTTCCTGAAGATTTTCAACTGATTGCAACCTTAATTCAGATCTATAACGATTTAAAGC
The DNA here is from genome assembly GCF_035615615.1 of Acinetobacter sp. MD2(2019). Lineage (NCBI taxonomy): Bacteria > Pseudomonadati > Pseudomonadota > Gammaproteobacteria > Moraxellales > Moraxellaceae > Acinetobacter > Acinetobacter sp. MD2(2019). The sequence goes on from NZ_VTDU01000005.1 coordinate 17,344, forward strand.
AGCGCAGCACATGGTTATCGCCTGAACCGAATACGCCATCTATTAGTGTCGAGCAGTGGTTGTTGCTGCTTCAGCAAGATGTCTTTGAGTTTCAAAATGCGGGCGTGTTGGCTTTAGACAAGGTGGCTGAATTACTGCAAAAATATATTCGAATGCTGACCTTGTCGGTGTTTACCCAAAAACAGCAGCAACGTGAAGAAGTCCATTTAGCCGCGTTAAGTTTGCCTTTAACCTATTTGTTACAAGAAATTCAGCAACAGCTGGAAAATAATTTAGATCAGGCCGAACCGAGCGGACAAATTACCTTTAGTCAAATTGGGCAAATTCGTCCAATTCCTTATAAATTAGTGGTAATGCTTAATTTAGACAGCGGTGTGTTTCCGAATCGGCAAAGCCAAACTGCCTTTGATTTAATTCAGCAGTTACGCCCACAATTGGGCGATCGTTCGCGTTTAGAGGATGATCAAGGAGCGTTCTTAGATGCGCTGCTGCTTGCCAAACAGCAACTTTGGTTGTTTTATAATGGTTTTGATGTCAATGATGGCATGCTCCGTCAGCCGTCAAGTGTGCTGCAAGAGTTAATCGATCACCTCGATTTTATTGTGCAATCGTATCAGCCTGAACAGTTGATATCTGAGCAAATTGAAAAAAATGGCTTGTCGGTGTCTAAGCATATCCAGCATTTATTTTCGGTTCATCCTTTGCAACCGTTCGACCCTCAAGGCTTTCAACAAAACAGCATTGTAAGATTTCACGACCATTGGTTTAATGTGGCACAGCAGATTGTTGATGCAGAAGGAAAACGACACGGCTGGAGTCAGTCAGAATACGAATTAGATGCACAGACGCAGATTCGCATGAATGGTTCGCAATGGATTAATCAAATGGTTTTTCCTGCCGAGTTGTATTTAAAAACGCTGGGTATTGAAAATCTGCGCGTGCATGTCAATGACATTGACCAAGAGCCACTGATTTTAAATGGCTTAGGGCGCTATGCGGTGCGAGAATTTTTACAACAACAGCGACCCGCTACCGAAGCGCTGTTAGCCGACCAATTGCCCGTGGGTAAAGTGGGTCATGCTGCATGGCAACAAAGTATGCTCGAGCACGATTTATTGTGGCAACAACTGCAACGCTATGCCGCCCGCCCAACTCAACTTACGCAGCAGAACTTGTCGCTGCTGCCAAATCTAAGCCTTCGGATTGATGTTCCTGAAGAGGTGAACCACACCGATTGGGTGAGCCTTAATCCTGCAAGTGCCAATGCAGAGCGCCGTGCTAAAGTGTGGTTAGAATATTTATTGTGGCTGGTCTATCTTAATCAGGCCGATGTAACGCATCATCGGCGAATTGTGGTCTTTAGTGATTGCACCATTTTATATACAGGGCTAAGCACAGCACAGGCCAAAGACTATTTGCAGGCGTGGAGTATGGCTTGGGAATATGGCCGTCAGTCGCCTTTGGTTTTGCCTGCGGCATTGTTGCTGCATCCTTTAGCCCGAGACAACAAAGATTTAATTTGGGTGGCAGATGATGCAGGACACATGCAACTTGAAGACAGCGCCGTTTTATTAAAACAATGGCGAGCAGAGAATAACTTTAATCGGCAATTTTCTGCTAAAGATGACCGATCGACACAGCAACATGCCGATTGGAGATTCATTTTGCAAGAACAAGATAGCACGGCTGCGCTGCTCAAGAGTTGTCAGAAATTTGGCTATGTTTTATATGCGCCTATTTATCAATATCATCAGATGGAAAAAAATATATGACCGCAGAGGCATTATCCTATCAACCCATCGAGGATATTTACTTTTCAGGACTGCATTGGATTGAAGCTTCGGCAGGCTCTGGAAAAACCTATACCTTGTCTAGCTTAATGGTGCGTATTTTATTAGAAAAATATTTACCACGGCAGGTGGTGGCAACCACCTTTACTCGTGCCGCTGCCGCTGAATTAAAAGGACGCATTCGCTTACGCCTGATAGAAACCTACCGTTTTTTTGACCAACGCCGAACGGCCACGCAACTCGAAAATGAACAACATGCCGCACAGCTAAAAAGCCAAGATCCGTTGTATGCCAAATTACTGCATAGCTTTGCAGGGCAAGTGGCTTATGCTTGCGAACGCTTAAAATTGGTAATTGACCAATTAGATGAGTTGTTTGTGGGTACGCTAGACAGTTTTAGCCAAAAACTATTACGTGAATTTGCCTTTGAAAGTGGGCGGATAGAACGTGCAGATTTGACCGATAACGCCAAACAATATACCCAACAACTCATTCACGATATTTTAAGAGAATGGATTCAAGCCCAACCACAAAGCCACATCGACTGGTTATATGCTAGTGGCGAACTTGAGCCAGTCGAAAACTATATTGGACTGGTGGAATCGAGTCTTAATTTTTCCAATGCACAATTGCAGACGGTTCAACCGACAGCATTGCCGCTGCAGGCCTTTTTTAATGCTCGTAAATGCCTGCCGCCGTTAAATTTACATGCCTTAGAGATTTTTTATTTGCCCTCGGGCGAATATTTTTCATATGTCAGTGGCAAGTATTTTAGAAAAGACAGCTTCACGCTTTTATTTAGCGACATTATTCCCAGTGCCTTTAAACTGATTTCTCAGGGCGATGGACAAGCATTTTTTGCTAAAAACTTTAGCAGTCAACGAGAGAAATTATTTTCTTTTTTCGAGAAGTTTGATCAGCAAATTATTTTTACTAAAAAAATGCCTATAGCGGCGGCCGAACAGTTTTATCAAGATGCGCAGCTGCAAGCGTTAAGCCAAGTCTGTGCCGCATTGGTACAAATTCAGCAAAGTTTAGAAAGCACAGCGAGCTTTTTAAAGTTCTATTTGTGCCAACAAGTAAAAAAACGTTTGCCAGAGAAATTACAACACGCAGGTGAAACCACGTTTTCACAGCAAATTCGAAACTTAAGCGAAGCCTTACAGGGCACGCAAGGACAGTATTTTGCTGCGGCAGTGCATCAAAACTATCCTCTCATTTTGGTCGATGAATTTCAGGACACCAACCAAGACCAAGACAATATGTTGGCCAGTATTTGGCGACATCCGCAACGCTATGCGCGCGGTTGCATGATTATGGTTGGCGATCGAAAGCAAGCCATTTATGGTTTCCGTGGCGGCGATATGCTGACTTTTATTCAAGCCTATCAAGACGTGCTTCAAAAGTCGGGTCGATTTTATCAATTGCAATATAACCACCGTTCGGTGGCCGTTTTGGTTGAAGCTGTCGATGCTTTATTCCAACGCCAAACCGATTTTGGCGAACAGGTGATTTATCATCCCGTGTTTGCAGGTGCAAGACCACATCCCGATTTAGTCGATGCAGGGCAGGTGAACCCGAGTCCATTACGCTGGTTATCGCTTGAAGATAAAGCCGAGCAGCCACAACAAGTGGCATGGAAAATTGGCAGTTTATTGAATCAGTCAACTTTGGGGCAATTATATTTTGCAAGCACGAGCGCGCAGCAGCCCTTAATTGAAGATGATATTGCAGTGTTGTCGAAAAACCACGATGGTTTAGACAAAGTGCAGTTTATGTTAGAACGTATGGGCATTCGGGTGAATCGTCCGGCAAAACGTAGTGTGTTTGATCATCCCATTGCCAAAGATTTAGCGGCGGTGCTGGCTGCAATATTAAATCCGTATGATGAAAGTAAATTACGCCGTGCGTTATTAAGTCGATTTTTTAATTTTAATTTGGCCAAATTACTTGAACTACAAGCGCAGCCGCAAGGATTTTCAGCCTATATTGAACAATTGAACCACATTCGAGAATTGTGGTTTGAGCAGCGATTTTTAACCGCATGGCAATATGCATTGCAGTATTTTAATATGTGGGAAAATGCGGTTGCCGAGTCCAGCCAAGACAATGAGCGTGTGGTGGTTAATTTACGCCATTTAACCGAATTGTTAAGTGAGCAAAGTCGTTATCACGCAGGGCCACAGCATTTATATCAGTGGTATTTAAAGCAATTAAATTCGCCAAGTGAACGCGAATGGGAGTTGGAACGGCAACTTTCCAATGCTGCTGGGGTGAAATTGATGACCATTCATCAATCGAAAGGCTTAGAATTTAAAGTTGTTTTTCTATTAAATGCCGATGGCGGCTTTAATGGGCAAAATAATCTGAATTTTTCCACCCTAGACACGTTAGATTCCAACGGTGCAGTTGCAACACAAAAGCGTTTAATCAGCATTCCCGATGCAACTTTGTCATCCGATGCCAAAGCGCAAGATAAAGCGCGTACTGAAGCGGAACAACACCGTTTGTGGTATGTGGCGCTTACCCGTGCAAGCCATCGGGTTTATGCTTTAATGTCGGCGAAAAGTAATTTGCAAACCGGTTTGGCTTTTTGGAAAAATCAAGCAGGGGATTTTCACATTGTGCACAGTGACAATGAGCCTGTACTTGAGCAATCTCCACAGCTTGCAAAAAAACAGCAGTTGCAGCCAGCAGTCTCTTTGTTTGCAAAAGCATTACCTGCGCAGCGGTTTTATCCAAGTTCTAGAACCAGTTTTACCGCTTTAGCACAACATTTAACTCGCGCACAAATTCAAGACCAGTTGGCTACCGTGCAAGATAGTCCCTTGGCCGCAGCCGATGAGTTTTTATCTGCACATCTTGTGGCGAAAAATAGCGACGGGCAAAAAATTGCATGGATTCGTCAAGCGTTCCCACAAGGGCCACAAGCAGGAACCTTTTTGCACAGCATTTTTGAAAATATAGATTTTCAGGATACCGCGTTATGGGCACAAGAATTACAACGCCGTTTTAAAAATGCCGATCAATACTTATGGCAACAATTACAAGAGCGTTATGCGCAAGCGAATTTAGTTGCGCAGCCGTTATCAATTGCTGATCAGGAACAGATTCTAAGCTTATTCACGCAATGGTTGAGCGATGTTTTAGCGGCTGAATTACATGACAATTTTAGTCTGCGCCAGTTAGCCCCACAGCAACGGTTGGTTGAGTTCCCATTTTTTATGGCTTTGTCCGAGCGTATTTTTGCAACGCAGCGCATACAAGCTTTATTTATGGAATACGGCTATCACATGCCAAATTTAAACTCGGCTGAATCGGCTCGATTTTTAAATGGTGCGATAGATTTAGTCTATTCGCATGGGCAAAAATTCTATATTGCCGATTATAAAAGTAATTATTTAGGCAGCACAGTGGAAGACTATAACCAAGCCGCTTTGCAGCAAAATATGTCAATGAGCAGTTATTGGCTGCAAGCCGCGATTTACTTGGTGGCATTACATCGATATTTAAAAACCAAACTTAAAAATTATGATATCGAGCAGCATTTAGGTGGTGCAAGTTACTTATATTTAAGAGGAATTCAGGAAAGTGCCACATATGGAATTATGCATTGGCAGCCAGAAGTTGAGCTGATTTTACGCTTAGACGCAATTTTAGGATATCCACCAGAAAAAATGGATTAAAATGTGGGTATGGTTATTTAAATATATGAAAATCAAATATTTATATTGTGGGTAAGTTTGAGTATAACTGTGTTGATAAGTCTGTGAATAAACGTGAGGATAAGTCTGTGGGTAAGCCTGAGTATAATTTAGATGAGCAACAGCAGTGGGTTGAACCGTGGATTTCTTATCTTCTGCAAATGACTTCATTTGATGAACAACACCATCCACAGGTGCGTCAATTGGTGCATCGATTGTTTGCCGCGCAAGCACAAGGCAATAGTTGCATCGAGACCGACTTTGAAGAGGTGGCGATTCTAGAGAAATTATTGGGTGATGTACAGGAAAATTTACCCAAACCTTTTGTGTATGATGGAAAATTACTCTATTTGTATCGTTATTTTCAGTTAGAGCAGCGTGTGGCCACTCAAGTCATGCGTTTACAGCACGCCACGCCTACACAGGTGGATATGCAACAGTATGAACATCTACTGAACGATGAGTATCAAAAACAAGCCCTTTTCAGCGCAGGTGAGCATGCTTTCAATATTATTACCGGTGGGCCGGGAACAGGAAAAACCTATACTTTGGCTAGAATTGTTGCTGCGCTTAAGCACAGTCTGCCCGAGCTGAGAATTGCAATGGCCGCACCAACAGGAAAGGCCGCTCAGCGGATGCAAGAAGCCTTACAAGCGTCTTTTAAAGATGAGCATTTGCTTGCGCAAAACCTATTACATGACGACTTATTTAATTTACAGCCTGTGACGTTGCATCGTTTACTTGGTATTGGCATGTATGGGCAACCACGTTATCAGGCAAACTATCCTTTACCATTTGACTTAATTGTTGTCGATGAAGCCTCGATGTTAGATTTAAAGCTAGCCGCACAATTATTGGAAGCGATTCCTTCACAGGCGCGACTCATTTTATTGGGGGATGCACAGCAATTGGCATCGGTGGATATCGGATCGGTGTTGGCCGATTTACAACACATTCCAAGCTTACAGGAAAACAGAACACATTTACGTAATAGTCGCCGTTTTAGCGACCATGCCTATATTGGAAAAATGGCAACATTTATTCAAAACGTGAGCCAGCAAAAGTTACTTGAAGAACAGGTGCTAGACGCATTCGAACAACAGGTTGTATTTGCCTCAGCCTTACAAAAAATTGATTTATCGCAACTCGACACAGATTGTGTGCAACTGCAATATCTCGATAATCATGCTGCAGATTTTCCACAAACGGCCTTGCACTTACTGTGGCAAGGTTTTGAAAATTATGCCGAAATGCTATTCAATTATGCGCAAAGCAAAGACTCTAAATGGGTAGAAAAAATTGTTCAATGTTTTGATGAATACCGAATTTTAACAGCCATTCATCATGGCGATTTGGGACTGGCCCGATTAAACCAATTTATGGAACAGCAATTGTTGGCATATTTGGCCACAGCGACTGTAAAACAAGGCAATTGGTATATCGGACGACCCGTGATGATGACGGAAAACGACTATCAATTGGGCTTGTCTAATGGTGATATTGGAATTTGTTTTTATCATCGCGACAATGCGGCAATGTTCGAAGTTTACTTTCCGAGCCTAAATAAATGGTTGAATGCAACTCGATTACCGCAGCACATTCAAACTGCATTTGCCTTAACTATTCATAAATCGCAAGGTTCTGAATTTTCACATGTGGCGGTGGTATTAGATCACGCAGCGACAAAACTATTGAGCCAAGAATTGATTTACACCGCAATTACACGTGCTAAACAAGCCGTATCTTTATTAGTAGATAAAAATGCATTTATACAGGCTTTAACGCAAAAGACTTCTCGACAAAGTGGATTGATTAAAAAGATAAATAATTGATAAAAATCAATGCTGAAAAAAAACAGTTTGGTCAAATGTAAGCTTAGGCTTACACGAAAGCAAGACATTGTCGGGTAGTGTGACTGTAATAGTTCTGTCACAATAGCGTTATCAAAAACACTTGGTTAGGATACTAAGTCATAATCGTACAATAATAATAAAAGTCAATTGACACGAACCTACACGATGGACGTAGGAAAAAAAGAGGATGTTTACAGCCGCTAGACCTTGTCGTTTTGGGAGAGACTACAAGGTTTTTCTTTTTTTAAAATTTAGCAAACTATTTTGATATTCAGTCGTTAATGGCTTAACTAGATTTATTTTTTTAAAACCAACCAAAGCAATCGTTTTTTATTTTGTAAGCGATGACTTACAAAAAGTGACGAAAAAATCGTCTACTGATAAATGTGCTTACATGCGATGATACAAGCGATCGGAGAATCGCAGATAACAACAGGACGTTGAAAAGAAGCGGTTTTAATCGCATATAAACAACAAAATAAGAAACTACAGCAGTAAAAGCCCAGTCGTAAAGACTGGGCTTTTGTTATTTTAGTTGCCAAAAAAGTCATTTTATTCAACTAAAAAATGCCGCAGTAATGGATTATTGATAACAAGTCACACTTTCTTTGCAATCATGCTCAAATTCACTTAAAATAGCCGCTGCTGTAGTGATGCACGGCAGTCAACTTTACTGTTTAGCAAAGTTGGTTTCATATCAAATTTTTACATTTTAAGCATCTCGGAGAAATCGAATGGCTTTAACTAACCAAGACCGCGCTGAAATCATCGCTAAATTTGCTCGCGCAGAAAACGACACTGGTTCACCAGAAGTTCAAGTTGCTTTATTGACTGCTCAAATCAACGATTTGCAAGGTCACTTTAAAGAACACAAACACGACCACCATAGCCGTCGCGGTTTAATCCGTATGGTTAACCAACGTCGTAAATTACTTGACTATCTAAATGGTAAAGACCACGGTCGTTACACAGCGTTGATCGGTGCTTTGGGTTTACGTCGTTAATTCGATTGAAGCTTTATTTTTCGGTTTATCGAATGGTTGTAACGTTCGTTACTGAAAAACAGGCGCTGCTTAGTTCCAACTAAGCGATTGGGAAGGGGCGATTATTCGCTCCTTCTTTGTGTCTAATCTCTAGTGAGGTCGGCTTCTAAGCTTTGTCATTTATAGGGTTATTTGAACGCTGTAATGTCAAACCTTAGGGGTCTCCACTAGTATAAAATCTTAGGAAAATAAACACTATGTCAATGTTTAATGTGGTTCGTAAAGAATTCCAATATGGACAATATCAAGTTGTATTAGAAACAGGTCGTGTTGCGCGTCAAGCAAACTCTGTTTTAGTGACTATGGGCGGCGTAACTGTATTGGTGGCTGTGGTTGCTCAACCTACAGCAAAAGCGGGTCAAGACTTTTTCCCGTTAACAGTTAATTATCAAGAAAAACAATATGCCGGTGGTCGTATCCCAGGTGGTTATGGTAAGCGTGAAGGCCGTGCGTCTGAAGCTGAAACCTTAATTTCTCGCTTAATTGACCGTCCAATTCGTCCGTTGTTCCCTGAAGGTTACTACAACGAAATTCAAGTGACAGCAACCGTTGTATCTTCTGACAAAACCATGGATGCGGATATTGCAGCAATGATTGGTACTTCAGCTGCGCTTTCAATTGCTGGCACACCATTCCGTGGTCCAATTGGTGGTGCGCGTGTGGGTTTAATCAACGGCGAATACATCTTAAACCCGAACCACGAACAATTGGCACAGTCAGACCTTGACCTTGTGGTTGCCGGTACTGAATCTGCAGTACTTATGGTTGAATCTGAAGCGAAAGAACTTTCAGAAGACCAAATGCTTGGTGCAGTATTGTTCGGTCATGACGAACAACAAATTGCTATTCAAGCAATTAAAGAATTTGCAGCAGCCGTTGGTGCGAAAGAGTCAACTTGGACTGCTCCTGCACATAACGAAGAATTACGTGCTAACTTAAAAGCAGCATTTGAAGCAAAAATTTCAGAAGCGTATACCATTGCAGTTAAACAAGACCGTTATGCGGCATTAGATGCATTGTATGCTGAAGCAAAAGCACAATTTGTTCCTGCTGAAGACGTAGACGGTATTGCAGACGAAGTTGACTACTTATTTGAAGATTTAAAATACCGCACAGTTCGTGACAACATTTTGTCGGGTAAACCACGTATTGATGGTCGTGACACCAAAACTGTTCGTGGCCTAGATGTGCAAGTGGGTGTACTTGAGCGTACTCACGGTTCTGCATTATTTACCCGTGGTGAAACACAAGCACTTGTGACTACGACTTTGGGCAACACGCGCGATGCCTTAATGGTAGATACCCTTGCTGGTACAAAAACTGACAACTTCATGTTGCACTACAACTTCCCGGCATACTCTGTTGGTGAAACAGGTCGTGAATCTGGTCCTAAACGTCGTGAAATTGGTCATGGTCGTTTGGCACGCCGTGGTGTGCAAGCTGTTCTTCCTGCGGCAGATCGCTTCCCGTATGTGATTCGTATTGTATCTGACATTACCGAATCAAACGGTTCATCTTCAATGGCGTCTGTATGTGGCGCTTCGCTTTCACTGATGGATGCAGGCGTACCATTAAAAGCACCAGTTGCAGGTATTGCAATGGGCTTGGTTAAAGAAGACGAACGCTTTGCAGTATTGTCTGACATTTTAGGCGATGAAGATCACTTAGGTGATATGGACTTTAAAGTTGCAGGTTCTGCTAACGGTATTACTGCACTTCAAATGGACATTAAAATTGAAGGCATCACCGAAGAAATTATGGAAGTTGCATTGAATCAAGCGTATACAGGTCGTATGCACATCTTGAATGAAATGAACAAAGTAATTTCTCGTGCACGTCCTGAAATCAACATGTTCGCGCCAACATTCCAAGTCATTAATATCAACCCAGACAAAATCCGTGATGTGATTGGTAAAGGCGGTGCAACCATCCGTTCAATTACTGAAGAAACCGGTGCTGCAATTGACATCGAAGACAACGGTACAGTGCGCGTATTTGGTGAATCTAAAGCGTCTGCAAGTGCTGCGGTTGCAAAAATTCAAGCGTTAACTGCTGAAATTGAGCCAGGTACAATTTATGCAGGTAAAGTGATTCGTATTGTTGAATTTGGTGCGTTTGTAAACATTATGCCAGGTACAGACGGTTTACTTCACATTTCACAAATTTCGAACGAACGCATTGCGAACGTGACTGACGTATTAACAGAAGGTCAAGAAATTAAAGTGCAAGTGGCCGATGTCGACAACCGTGGTCGTATTAAATTGACCATGAAAGATGTTGAACAAGCATAAGTTTTTAAAACTTACGAAAAGTCCGCTTTATGCGGGCTTTTTTTATGGCATGATAAAAAAATAGCAAAAAGAGTCGATTAGGTGTATGCAAGTTTATTATTTTTATCGTCATCCCGATGAAGATTATACCTTTATTCGTAAAGCACCCGCTGAGCACTATATTTTAGATTACATTTGGGTGGATTGTTTACGCCACGACGTGGTTGGAAAAGAACAGCAATGGCAAGAGCAGATTCAAGCGCTGAGCAATGTTCACTTTAATGAATTTCATCTGCAAGATATTTTAAATTTGGATCATCCTTGTGGTTTTGACACCATGGATGATTACGATTTTCTGATTTTTCGCAAACTGATTACGCCTGACGATCATGTCGCGGTCGGTGCAGACAGCGCAGAAACACATCATAGTGAATTTGGTTTACTCACCACACCGGTGAATTTTATTCTGTCACCGCGCGCAATTGTGACTGTACGCGAACAGGGGAATCAGGCGATTGAAAATTATATCGAACGATTACATGGCTTTATGCAACGCCCTGAACCTGAGCAAAATAAAACTAGAAAGTTACCCGCAACCCCGCTGAATTTAGCCATGCGTTTGTTAAATAGCATGATTGATGATTATTTACAGTTGCGTGCGCCATTAACTCGACGTGTTGAATATTGGCAGCAAGAATTATTGCAGGGACATCGTTATTTCCGCCAATGGCGCCAGTTATTACAAGAAAATATGGCATTTCAACAGGTGGAAAACTTGTGTGAAGAGCAAATTGAAACCTTGCAAGAATTACGCGATGAAATTGTGGAAAATTATCATCATTTGGTGGGGCATCAACCCACAGAAAGTCTCGATTTAATGTTGGTGCGTTTAAACGATTTGGTCAGTCATATCGAACGGATTCAAAAACATACCGCACGCCTACGTAGTTCAATTCAAGCGGCAATCGATTTACATTTTTCAGCCATTTCCAATCAAACCAATGAAAATATGCGAATTTTGGCCATTATTACCGCCGTATTTGCGCCGTTAACTTTGCTGACGGGAATTTATGGTATGAACTTCGAGTTTATTCCGGGGCTCAAATCGCCACAAGGTTTTTGGTTAATGTTGGTGGTGATGTTATTCAGCACGGCACTGTTAATTTTCTATTTTTATCGTCGGCACATGGTGGGGCGGGGCGAAAATAGCGTGATAGATATGTTAGCGCAGCAACATCACCAACAAGGGGTGAATTTATTTTGGTTTTTAGAGATTGAACCGATTAAACAGACCTTGAAACAGGTTGAAAAAATCACCAAATTTAAAGAATAGAGTTGTAGTATAAAACCGCTTTATTGTGCCCAATAAAATCCAATAAAGCGGGAATTCAATCCATGGAAAATTAATTTTAGTGGATTGATTCATTAAAATGTCATCTATGGCAGATAGAATAGCTACAAATAAAAGTGAGATGAGAGGTGTAAATGACTGTAAAAATAATTGCGGTAGATATGGACGGAACTTTTTTAAACAACGATAAAAAATACAACAAAACACGCTTTTTACAACAGTATCAGCAGTTAAAACAGCGCGGTATTCATTTTGTGGTGGCCAGTGGCAACCAATATGCAACCTTGCAACATTACTTCCCTGAAATTAAAGATGAAATTGCCTTTGTTGCAGAAAATGGGGCGTATGTTATTGATGCCAATCAAGAAGTGGCATTTGCGCATTTCCCAAAAAAACTAGTAAATAGCATGCAGCAGCAACTGGTGCAGTTATACCGCGGCTCGGTTATTCTTTGTGGTAAGAATGGCGCGTATATTGATGCCAATGTGCCTAAAGAAAATTTAGAAAAATTAGCGAAATATTTTAAGCAGCTTCAACAAGTGACTGACTTTAGTGGTGTGGATGATCAGATTTGTAAAATCACTTTAGATACGCGAAATTTCGATTTTGAGCCCATGTATCAACGCTTAGAACAGCTTGATTTTATTGTTCAGGGGCACGTTAAAATGGTGTCGAGTGGGTTTGGATTTATCGATTTTATTGTGCCGAATCAGCACAAAGCCAATGGACTCAAGCAATTACAACAGCGCTGGAATGTGTCGAATCAGCAAATTCTCGCCATTGGCGATAATTTTAATGACCTTGAAATGCTGCAACATGCAGGATTTGGTTTTGCAGTCGCCAATGCGGTGGATGAATTAAAACAGGCGGCCGATTTTGTGACCCTGAAAACCAATGAAGAAGAAGCAGTACTGGATGTGATTGACCAAGTCTTACATGCAACATTTCCGTTTAATAAAGCACAGCAAAAAAGTGCATAGTTGCATTCCCCAAAGACGGTTATTTTGATCTTTGGGGAATATTAGCGGATGATTTCAGCGATTAAGCGGGCATTTTTCGGCGTAATTTTTGTACTTCGTCAATTAAATCCAGCATCATCGCCACTGCCGCAAATGAGGCGTCAAAGTCGCGTTGCAACCGATACGCTCGGCGTGCGCGAAGTAAATCTTCTGCTAAAAATAAATGAGCTTCAGCCGATCTGGTTGGTAAAATATCAAATTCGAGCAATTGTAAAACCCATGTTGTGGGCTGCCCACACGCACTAGAAAAATGTGCTAAATCAAAAATTGAATCGTCATCTAAAAGTTCAGTTTTATAATCTGCATTACAAATCACTTCACAATAATGAATTTGAGTCATGGTTAATCTCCTGCGTTTTGACGAGGATTAAAATGTGGGAATTGTTTAGAGAATTGTTGGTAGGCCTGAGTTTGTTGTTCATTGTTGGCCGTTGGGCAGACGATATTTAAAATCAGATATAAATGTCCTGCAATTTGACTTGGAATGCCTTTATCTTTCAGGCGTAGCTGTTGGCCGTATTTGGCATTTTTAGGTAAATTCACCTGTAATTGCCCCGATGGCGTATTCACGGTAATGGTTTTGCCAAGTGCAGCTTCCCACGGACTGATGGGCGTAGTGAGATAAATGTCTGCTCCTTCAACCCGAATCTGTTCATTTTCTTGATAATGAACTTCTAGGTATAAATCGCCGTTTGCACCGCCATTGACACCTAATTGCCCTTGACCCGAAAGACGAATTTGCTGGCCTTGTTTCATGCCTTTAGGAATTTTAACTTCTAGGGTTTTACGTTGGACTTCGGGTTGTCCATAAGCATTGTAGCTTGGAATTTGTAAGGTAATTTGCTGGGTTGCACCCTGATAGGCAATCTCAATTGGAATTTCTATTCGCGCGTGTTGGTCTTCGCCTTTAAATTGTTGATGCTGCGCTTTCGCACCACCAAAACCTGTGCCAAAACGGCCAAATAAATCTTCAAAGCCATGAAATTGATCGTTTTGATGGGTATTTTGCCGATAAAACGGGCTTTCGTTAAAACCGCCTGCTTGATGAGAATTGTTGCCAGAAAATCCCTGTGGATGGTCGAGCATGTGGTCGTATTCTGCTTTTTTCTCTGTATGGCTTAAAGTGTCGTAGGCCACATTAATGGCCTGCATTCTCGCTTCGGCATCGCTTTCTTTACTGATATCGGGATGATATTTTCGCGCCAGTTTACGGTAGGCTTTTTTTATTTCATCTGCTGTGGCGCTACGGTCGATTCCTAATTCTTCATAATAATTTTTGCTCATGATTTAGATCATCACGTATTTTATTCACTTCATTATGAAACAAATTGATGTAAAAAACAGCAAAAACTATCTCGTTGCTAGCTCAATCCTTCAAGTTTTCAGGGTGAAACTTGAATGGGGTCTTCTGGCATTAGATGAAAAGTTGCGCAATACCATAAATTGCAATCAACAATAATAATCCACCACAAAGCCCTAAAATTTTTGGATATAAATGACTGTTTGAGAGTTTGCGGAAAAACATATACACCAACGATAAAGTCAGAAAATCGAGCACAATCCAAGTGAAGGTTAAAATACTTAAACTTGTATTGATGTGGGGCGTGATTGAAACAAATTGTGGGAAAAATGCTGAAAAGAAAATGATGTCTTTAGGATTCGAGATTCCGACCAAAAGCCCTCTTTTAAAACCGCCTTTTTTTGCTGAAACCATGGTCAGTGCTGCTGCATCGGGCGTTTGTAAAACTTCTTTGATAATTCCAACGCCGATATAAGCAATGTATAAGCAGCCTAACACCCGAATGATATTCAAATAGTTTTGATTAACAGCCACAATGCCATTGAGCATTAAAATAGAAATAAAAATTAAGATTAATGAGGCGAAGTTGGTGCCAAAAATGGTTTGTAAGGCTTTTTGATAGCCGCCTTGTAGTCCTGCACTGGCCACTAAAATCATGACTGGGCCGGGCGTTGCAATCATCACCACGACCGTTAAAATAAATAAAAAATAATCTACGTAATTCATTTTTTAAAGCTTTTTTATATGCCATTTGCGTTGTATTGTATTGATTTTTCAAGCAATAAAAAAGACAGAGATCTGCCTTTTTTATTTAATTGAATTAGCTTAAATGTTCGCCAAATAAGCCGAGCGCTTCTTCTGCTGTAAATTGATATTGCGTATTACAAAATTGACAATCCATATCGATTGGATTTTGAAATTCCAATGTTTCTTTCACCGCTTCAATGCCAATTTGAATCAGCGCATTGGCACATTTTTCTTTAGAACAGGTGCAGGCAAATTTTAACTGCTCAACTTCAGGCAAACGCACGTCTTCTTCGTTGTATAAACGATATAGAATTTCGTTGGCATCAAGTTCAGTTAATTCTTCTGCCTTAATGGTTTGAGTTAATAAGATGAGGCGTGGCCAAATATCTTCATCAACCAGCTGTTGTTCTTCTTCGTTGGTGCGTGGTAGCAATTGAATGAGTAAACCACCGGCACGCATGGCATTCGCCGCCAAAGAAATTTGCGTTGGAATTTGCGCAGACAACTCATAATATTGCATTAAACAGCCTGCAAGCGTTGGTTTATCTAACGGCACAATACCTTGATAACGCTCGCCAAATTCAGGTTCAATGTTAATAAATAAAACGGGTTGCACCAATGTGCCAAGTACTGTGCTGCTGTCTGTTGCCGTTAAAAAACGTGGATCTTCTTCAAAGTCGACCAAACCACGGACTTCACCCAAATGGTTACATTCGGCCATGCCCCATTTGAAACTGCCTTGGGCTTGAATTTGTAAGCTGATTCGGCCTTTAATCTTTAAGGTACTGGCAAGGAGTGCGGTTGCACTGAGCATTTCACCAAGCAAAACTTGAATGGCTTGAGGATAACTGCGCTGTGCTAAAATTGTTTGTAGTGCATCTTCAAGATGAACCACTTCACCACGGACTGGGCAGTTTTCGATAAAAAAACGTTGACGTAGGTTAGACATATAATTCTCCATGACCTAGCCTTAATGGTGGCAGTTGGTAAAAACTCAAGTTATTTTCAATCTCGTGATACATCGATACGTTCGTGGCCAAGGCCTCGGCGTAAATCGACATCGGGTTGCATTTGTTCAACCTGTGCATCGCTTTCAAACAGATGTTCAAGCTCGGCCAAGGCATTTCGATGGGTTTCAAAAACCTTTTGTTGGTCATTATAAATACTTTGCTGTTTGACCAATAGGTCTTCATCATAATTCCGAAACAACTCGATATTTTTATAGGCAACCTGATCTTCCACGCCCAATTCTTTCATTGCACGAAACGCCATGCCTAAAGAGGACAGATAAGTTTCACGCCAAATATAATGTACGCCTAAATCGCGAAGCAAATGAACATGGTGACGATCTCGAGCACGAACCAAGAGTTTAATTTGTGGATAATTCAGCGTGATGTGTCGTGCAACATTTAACGAATCTTCAACATCGTCAATGGCGAGCACAAAAACTTTGCTGTGTTCAATACCGGCAGAGCGCAGAATTTCTGGATGAGTGACATCGCCATAATAAATTTTACCGCCATATTTTCGCACGAAGTCGACTTGTTTTAAGCTCATATCAATGGCAGTAAAATTAAGATGTTGCAAGCGAGCAACGCGGGCAATAATTTGCCCAACACGCCCAAATCCGGCAATAATCATGGGGTTGTGTTCATTTTCAGGAATTTGATCGTATGGTGGTTGCTCTGAGTTGTTTTTGTCGAATAACGGCACAAGCCAACGTTCACAAATCCAATAAATGACCGGTGTGAGCACCATAGATAACGTTACAATTAAGGTGACTGGTTCTGAAAGTGCTTGGCTTAATATTTTTTCGCTATTGGCAACACTTAAAACCACAAAGGCAAATTCACCGCCTTGCGCTAAACATGCACCCAAAAGTAGGCTGTTTTTGGATGTGTTTTTATAAAACACTCGGCTGACTAAAAAGCTTAAAGCTAATTTAATCAGTAATAAGCCAATGGCACTGCCGATAATGAGCCACGGCATTTCAATAAATAAGCTTAAATGGGTGGTCATCCCCACCGTCATAAAAAACAAACCAAGCAGTAAGCCTTTAAACGGTGCAATACTGGCTTCAAGTTCGTGACGAAATTCAGAGTCGGCAAGCAAAACACCGGTTAAAAATGCCCCCAGCGTTGTACTAATTCCGAGGGTTTTCATTAATAACACCACGGCCAAAACAATAAATAACGCCACCGCGGTGATGAGTTCACTGGCGCCACTGGTTGCCACAAAACGAAAAAATGGTCGCATAACAAAACGACTAAATAAAAATAAGCCGCTAAAGGTGGCAATAATGGCCGCAAAGTAGGCGATACCATGATGTGAGCCGCCATTGGAACCCGATAAAATCGGAATGATGGCCAGCAAGGGAATGGCTGCAATATCTTGGAACAGCAAAATAGAAAAAGCATGCTGACCATAAGTGGTATTGAGTTGCTGCTTTTCACCTAAAAGCTGTAAAACAAAGGCTGTCGATGACAACGCTAGCGCAAAACCAATCACGAAGCTTGCCGTTAAGGAAACTTGAAATCCAAAGTAAAGCAAAAGCATCAGCACGCTGCCAGTGAGGACTACTTGCAAACTGCCCATACCAAAAATAGATTGTCGCATTTGCCAAAGACGCTGTGGCCGCAGTTCAAGGCCAATCAAAAACATTAATAAAATGACCCCAAACTCAGCCATTTCCATAATTGATTCAGCATCGTTGGCCACGTTTAATACGCTTGGGCCTAAAATAATGCCTGTAAACAGATAGCCTAAAACAGTGGCCAGCCCAAAACGTTTTCCTAAAGGAACCAGTAATAAGGCTGCAGCTAAAAACAGCGTTGCTTGTAGCAATAAAGACATCGGGTTACCTTAATTTTTCAGCATAATGGATACATCGCAGCTTGAGCTTGCATGCGAGATATAGTCTTAATCTTATTACATTATTGGTATTTTTCGCATTAACTTAATTCTTGCGGGTCGATATCTATTGAAATTCTTAATCCGGTTGGAATGTGCTGTATGGCCTCAGCCCACCAGAGGTTTAAGTAATAATGCAATCGGGCACGGTCTTGTGCAAATAACAGAAGGTGTGCATGGTGTTTATTGGCTTTACGTTCCATGGGCGCAGGAATTGGCCCCCACATATTAATTTCTGTCCCCGCCATTGCTTGCAGTTGTTTTGCGATGTGCTGTAGATATTGCTGATTTTGTTCGGCAGTACGCGAAACACAACGCAATAACACACTATAGCGAAAAGGCGGTAACTGTGCGACTTTACGTTCTTTTAAGGTGTGCATGGCAAAGGTACGATAATCTTTTTCAACCAAGGTATTTAATAACGGATGATCGGGTCGTAGCGTTTGTAAAAACACTTCGCCTTTATGTTCACCCCGTCCGGCACGCCCCGATACTTGTACAATCATTTGTGCGGTACGTTCTGTGGCGCGAAAATCGACACTGAGTAAGCCGGCATCGATATCTAAAATGGCCACTAAGGTGACGTAAGGAAAATGATGCCCTTTGGCCAACATTTGTGTACCCAATAAAATGAGCGGTTGGCTTTGATGAATTTGGTCATAAATTTTTTGCCAACTGCCAACCCGACTGGTGCTGTCGCGGTCGACCCGAATCACGGCAAAATCGGGGAAAAGCTGTTGCAAACTTTCTTCAATTTTGGCGGTGCCCATGCCAATGGGTTTCAGTTGTGGATGTTGACATTTTGGGCAGGCATCGGGAATCCGTTGGATTAATCCACAATGGTGACAATGTAAATGCTGATATGGCTTTAAATGCAGGGTGAAATGCGCATCACAACTTGGGCAATTGGCTTGCCATGCGCATTGCTCACAAATTAAAACAGGTGCGTAACCACGCCTATTTAAAAAGATCAAAACCTGTTCTTTACGTTGTAAGCGTTGCTCAATTTTATTAATCAGAATCGAACTTAAGCCATATTGTTTTTGTGGGGCTTTTAAATCGAGTAAATGCATTTTCGGTAAATGCGCATTGCCGGCACGTTGGTTCAGTTCAATGTGAGTCAGTTTGTTTTGCTCGACCAAAGCATAACTGTCGATGCTTGGGGTTGCTGAACCTAATATAATTGGGCATTGCTGTAAATAGGCCCGATATAGTGCAACATCTCGCGCATGGTAGCGAAAACCTTCTTGTTGTTTAAAAGACAAGTCGTGTTCTTCATCTAAAATAATCAGGCCTAAATGCGGTAAAGGTGTATAAATGGCTGAACGTGTGCCCAAAATAATAGAAGCTTTGCCAGTTTGGGCATGTTGCCATGCTTGAAACCGTTTGCTGTCGTTTAAACCGGAGTGCAGTAGGGCAATATGCACATGAAACCGCGATTGAAACCGTGCGATGGTTTGTGGGGTGAGGCCAATTTCCGGCACTAAAACCAAAACCTGTTTGCCTTGCTTAAGAACCTCATGCATGACTTGTAAATACACTTCGGTTTTACCACTTCCGGTTACACCATCCAATAAAAAGCCTTGAAATTTGTGTTGTGCTTTTAAAATTTTGTGAATGGCTTTTTGCTGATCTTCATTGGCTTTAAGCGGCATTTGTGCCAGTTGCACTGGCGCGGGTGCAAAATCTTGTGGGGCAAGTTCACATCGGGCAATGCCTTTTTTTTCCAGTGCTTTTAAGGTGCTGGTTTGTACCCCACTTAAATTTAGAATATTTTCTAAGGTGCCTTGCGGTTGTAATTTTAAAATTTTATAGGCGTCTTGCTGAGGAATGGAGCGTTTAAGCTTGGCTTCGGCATCTAGGTCGGTTAAATGCCAAGTATGTGCCAATAAATCGTAAGGTTTGCCTTGGCGCAATAAGGTTGGAAAGGCAGTGGCGAAAACTTCACCGAGCGGAAATAAATAATACTGTGCCGACCACGTCAGCAATTTTAGAATTTTTGGATCTAATAATGGGGTTTGGTCTAATAAGGCTTGAATCGGTTTGAGTTGAAAACGCGGATCAAGCGGTGTATCTAGTGACACTTTTTCAACAATTACACCCACCACATTTTGTCGTCCAAATGAAACAGCCACCCGTGCGCCAATTTCAGCCTGTTGGTATTCTGCCTCGTTCACAACATAGTCAAAACAGTCGTATAGATGCACAGGTATGGCAACACGAACACGAAAAGGCAATGGTTTTGGCATAAATTAAACGATCAATTGAAATGCAGAATGTGCAATATGACGGATAACGCCTGAAAAAGGCAAGTCTTCTGTAGATGAAGATTTCTTTACATAAATGATAGTGATAATTATTATTAATTGTTTTTAATAATCTATGAGTTTTGTATGCGTTTGTCTTATCTTCATCTGTGTATTTTCGTTGCCCTCTCTAGTCAAGCTTTTGCTGATGACACGGTAACGCCTGTCAGTCATTCTTCAGAACATTCAGCAGAGTTACCTAAAATTGTTGTAACCGCAACCCGAACGCCTAAAACCATTGCCGAGATTGCGGGTACCGTACAAACTATTGCCGGTACGGAAATTGCGCAGCAGTCAGGCGCAGGGCGTAAAGTGGCCGATATTTTGGCACAACTGGTGCCATCGCTGGCGCCAAGCAGTGGTACAACCAGTAACTATGGTCAAACTATGCGTGGACGCAATGTTTTGGTGATGATTGATGGTGTACCACAAACGGGATCTCGAGATGCCGCACGTCAATTAAATAGTATCAGTCCAGAATCAATTGATCATATCGAAGTGGTTTCAGGGGCAAGCAGTGTTTATGGATCTGGTGCCACTGGCGGCATTATTAATATCATCAGCAAACGTGCTGACCCCAATCAACCAGTGAGCTTCTCAACCAAAGTTGGGTTAACCTCAGCAGACAACTTCCGTGGAGATGGTCTTGCTTATGAAGTGGGGCAAACAGCATCTTTTAATAACGATAAAATGAATGCTTTCTTAGGTGTTAATTATACAAGTACAGGTTCGCAATTTGATGGAAAGGGTGATCGTATTTCTTTAAGTCCATGGCAAGGAAGTACCATGGATACCAATACTTTAGATGTTAATGGCCGACTCGGATTTAATTTAGATGATCATCAAACCTTGAGCCTAGGTGCGCAGTATTATAAAGATAAGCAAGATTCAGATTATGGCCCTGACTACAGCAATACAACATCCGATTATTACACAGCAAAAAAAGGATGGAATATCCCTAATCAGCCATTTACTGAACGTTATGGGCTGAATACCCAATATCAAAATACAGACTTTTTGGGGCAAACTTTAAATTTAGATGCTTACTATCGTAAAGAAAAAATGCGATTCCTGCCTTATTACGGTGAAACTGTTAAAAATGGTTATACCGTCAAACAAAGTGAATCAGAGAATGATTTTTATGGTTTACGCTCAACAATGAGCAGTGATTTATCCATATTTGATCATCCGCTGAATTTAACCTATGGCATCGATTATGATCATGAGAACGATAGTCAGTGGGCAGATAACTATACCGCATCTAACAATGGCTTAAGCTATACCGCAACAGGGATATCTCAGAGTCAAGGTCCAGACACGCATATAGATAGTATCGGTGCGTTTACACAAGCAGATTATGCGTTAACAGATCGATTCAGCGTAAAAGGCGGAGTTCGTTATCAATATATTCAAGCGAAGACCGATGCTTATATTCCTGCAAGAGAGAAACAAGAAGTTGCTGGTGGAAAAACAGATGCAGATAAATTTTTATTTAATCTCGGCACTGTTTATAAGCTGACAGATGCTCAGCAAATATTTGCTAATTTTTCACAAGGCTTTAGCTATCCAGATGTACAACGGATGTTGCGTGATGTATCTACCTATAATGTTACAACAGCCAATTTACAACCGATATCTGTTAATAGTTATGAGCTTGGGTGGCGACTACAAGAAGATCAGGGATTAAATCTTGCAATCACAGGGTTTTATAATACATCCGATAAATCAGTTCAATTTAGTAGTAGAGCCGCGCATATCGTTAATACAGATCAACGCGTTTATGGTGCTGAGCTAAATGCAAAGTATCAGTTCTTAAATGAATATAGTGTTGGTGGTACATTTGCTTATACTCGAGGACAATATAAAGATACGTCTAATAGTTGGCATGAGCTGAATGCATTTCAAGTGTCTCCAATAAAAGCAACTTTATTTGCAGATTGGAATAATGATGAAGGTTATGGATTACGTGTACAAGCTACAGCGATAAAAGGGTCTGATAAAGCATACAAGGATGATTTAGCTTTTGTTGCAAAAGGATATCGTGCTGACGACAATAACGCTGCAAAAATTAAAGGCTATACAACTATGGATGTATTAGCTCATTTTCCAGCATATAAAGGCACTGTAAATTTTGGCGTTTATAATGTTTGGAATCGTCAGTATAAAACGGTCTTTGCGCAACAAGCAGCAGTAACAAATAGCAATCAATATTTAGATATTCCAGCACAAGGTAGAACGTTTGCATTAAGTTATACCCTTCATTATTAATTCAAAAAATTAGACCCATCGGGTGATCTCGGTTGGTCTTTTTTTTGCGCAGATTAACCCATTATAGAAGGATGGAAATAATAAAAAATCCCATTTAACTTTTTAATTTATAATAAGAATAATTCTCAAATATAATAGTTACAAGAAAAATAAAATAAGAAGGAAAATAGGCTATTTCATTGATGCGAAAATAGCTTAATATTTAAACATGAGTATTTTTGTCGGAGATGACATACATGAATACTGAATTTTTTAAAGAGCCGATCAATCAATTCCATTGGCGGATATTAAAAACCGTTGGATTGATCTTGGCGATTTTACCAGTACAACAAGCCTATCTTGAGCTGTGGCAGATCAGCCAAGCATCTAGCCAAATTGTATTCGGTTTTTTTGCACTCAGTTTATTTTGTTCTTGGTTAAGCGTAGGCTTCATTTGCGCATTACAACTGCTACAGTTTCCGGTATCTACAATATTTTCAGACGCTGAAATGCGGGTGGTAAAATATTATAAGCAACTGCCGATGCTGTTATTTGTATTGTTGGTGGCGTATATCAGTTCGCATTCTTGGGGACTATGGGTTCAATAAATCCAAGCATCTAGCCAGACCAATCTGGCTAGATGCGGTGTATTAGCGGCGTGCTTTAAATGACACATTGACCTCACGTGGGCGATAACGTAAGCCGAGTAGCAGTAACAATCCACTAAAAACCAACACGGGCCAATCACCTAAGCGGTTATACAAGGTTTGCCCTGTATACGCGGGTAAGTTTCCACGTAAGACATATTCATGATCGAGTGGTGCCTGTTCGACAATATGCCCATCGGCATTAATAAATGCGGTCACACCTGTATTGGTGGCACGAATAAACCAACGACCATTTTCTTTGGCGCGCATTTGCACCATTTGTAAATGTTGCCAAGGACCTGCGGTACCTGTAAACCACGCATCGTTAGACACGGTAATCATAAAGTCGCTGTTTTTGGCGTTCTGACGAGTTAAATTAGGATACGCCACCTCATAACAAATGGCTGCACCTAAAGCATGTTGTTTCACATTCAGTAAGGCTTGATGTGCAGGTCCTGCGCTAAAACCTTCTACGCTGGCATCATTTTGTAAAGCAGGCAGTAGCCATTTTAGTAAGCCCGACAACGGAATATATTCGCCGAAAGGAACCAAGCGTTGTTTAAGATATAAGCCCGATGTTTTTTCACCCGAGGCCATTAAGCTATTATAAAACAGTGCTTTTTTCGCTTTAATTGAAGCGGATTCATCAAAATAAGGAATACCCGTTACCCATGCTGAACCTTGGCTGAGTGCAGCATCGGTCATTTCATTTAAGAAGGGTTCAATTGCGGTTTGTGCCATAGGAATTGACGATTCAGGCCAAACCACTAAATCTCGTCCCCATTCAGAGGCACTTAAATGGCTATAAATCTCTAAGGTTTTGTTCTGATAACTGGTCAGCCATTTTAAATCTTGAGGAATGTTGCCTTGAATCAATGAAACCGTTAACGGGCGTTCGGCTTTAGGCTGCACAAACACAAGATGAGAGACTGCCCAAGCAAGTACTAAAACTACGCTGATCGGAATTGCCCAGAAGATTCGTTTCTTGAGCATTTCGACCGCTGCGCTTGCAATCAGCACCGCAATAAAGGAAACGCCAAAAACACCAAATAACGGCGCGTAATGATCTAAGAAACGTTCGGTAAAGGCATAACCCACAAACAACCATGGGAAGCCAGTAAATAACCACGTTTTTACCCATTCAAACAACACCCACAGTGGAGCAAAGGTCAGTGGTGTTTCTGGGAAAAATCGTCGGTAAATCCATGTTTGTAAGGCACTAAATAAGCCCATGATGATGGCGAGAAGCACAATTAAAAAGACACTGACAATCGAACTGGTATCGCCATAGACATGAATTGACGTGTAGAGCCAAAATGCACCCACAAACCAGAGTCCAAAGCCATAGCTCCAACCAATCAAAAAGGCTTGGGGAGCTTTACGTTGCTGTAAGCAGGCATATAACAAAGCAGGGCTGAGTAATGCCAGCCACCAGTAATCGTAAGGTGCCAGCGAAAAGCTAAATATTCCACCGGCAATCAGTGCAATCACACTAACTAACCACGTGGGCAATACGTTCATCTGAGATATTATTTTTTTTGACATAAAAATTATTTACGGGTCGCACGAATTAAATGAATGCTACGGGTATCGGCTTGCACAATGGTAAAATTCCAATCGCCAAGTTCGATGGTTTGACCTTCAAGATCATTCACCAAACCAATTTCTTGTAATAATAAACCGCCTACAGTTTCAACTTCGTCATCTGGAAAATCTGCATCCAACGTATCATTAAAATATTCAATGGGTGTGAGGGCTTGCACCAGCCAAGCATTGGCCGGATTGTGTTTTGGATCGGGAACAATCAGCGCGGCGTCTTCATCGGCGTGGTCATGTTCATCTTCAATTTCGCCAACAATTTCTTCTAAAATATCTTCTAAGGTCACTAAACCTGAAGTCGCACCGTGTTCGTCAATTACAATGGCAATATGGGTTTGGGTCTTTTTGAGCATGCGCAACACTTGGTCGGAACGCGCACTTTCAGGCACAAACAGCGGCTGACGCATCAGCGCACATAAATCGACTTTGGTGCTGGGTTCAGTCAGGCATGGCAGTAAATCTTTGGCCAATAAAATGCCCACCACATTTTCAGGCTGATCGGCCGAGAAAATAGGAAAACGAGAATGTGCAGATTCAATCAAAACATGCAAAATATCGAGCAACTGATCATTTTCTTGTAAGCTAATCATTGCTGTTCGAGGGGTCATGACCTCTCGGATTTTAGTTGCGGGTAAGTCGAGCACACCTTCTAACATGGTTACGGTATCGGGTTCTAAGAAGCGGCGCGAGTCTTGAACCAGTTTTAATAATTCATCGCGATTTTCAGGGGCAGTCCCCAACCACTTTCGTAAGCCCAGCATACCCCACGATGGGCTTGATTCCTCTTGCATGATTTTTCCTAAATCGGTCTTGAATATAGAATTAAATTTTATCATACCGAAGAAAAATGCCTTGTGCATCTAGTAAACGGTATCAAAATTGCGATTGTTGAAGATAACGTGGTACATGCGAAAAAAAGCTTTATGCTAAAATGGGGTAGATTGTTTTAATTTGAGTATTTCATGTCCGAGCAAAGTATGCCTGTAACCGAGCTGAATACGCGCGGTTTATATTGTCCTGATCCGATTATGATGTTGCGTCAAGCATTAAGAAAATTACAAACAGGTGATATTGTTGAGGTGTTTGCAACCGATCCATCTACATCGTGGGATATCCCTCGTTTTTGTGTGCATATGGGGCATGAGTTGATGTTGCAGGAAGAAATTTTGGATGAAAAAAGCCAGAAGGAATATCATTATTTGGTGAAAAAGGGCAGTTAAAATGTGACCCACTTGAGTCACATTTTAGTGGGTGAACTTACCATTTAATGGGCTTGTCGCTTGACCCCGGTGTCATGTCATAACCCGGTGATGTATCTACAGCCGCTTGTGTAGCCGATGTTCTGCTTTTTAATTTTAAGCCCGCCATAATATCTTGGTAAACGCCTTGTGCCAACGCATCGGTTGCATTGTTAGATGCACCCGTAACAAGATTTTGCCCTGAAAATGCCGAGATGGTCTTGTTGAGTGTGCCTGCTGCAACCACCTTGCTGGTATTTGCTTCAATGACACGCCAAGTGAGACGAACTTGCTGTGCATCTTTGTTTAGGCCATACATAGACGAGCTTGAGGCGGCTGAAAGTTGGGTAATTTTACCGACAACTAAATAATCAACCCCAACTTTTTGCCCAATACGTGCAAGTTCTTGCGGAGCACCATCCCAGTTTAAAACGTCATTTTCATATTGCATTTCAGCCAAGTATTGACGATCGAGTACACTGAGTTGCCCCGATTGGGTCATGTACGTTCCGACTAAATCGGCTAATTCTTCACTGACATTTTCAGCATTTTCCGTACGACTGGTTAGGCGAAATGGCAAAATGGCAATGCGTTTTAAGTGTTGATCATTCACTGCAGATTCAAACTTATTTACATAAGCGCGGACATGTGCACGATAGTGATCTTTAGATCCTGTTAAACTTAAAACCTGAAAACGGCTGACAGAACCTGTACCCGAGGTATCAACGCTAAAAACGGGCGAGGTTTTACTGCTGTAATTCCATTGGTTGCGTCCAATAGACATTGAAACGGTTTCTTCATAATCGACTCGTGAAGAAACGCCTGTCCCATTAACCGACTGTACGGCAATTAACAGTGCTTCAGCAACAGCTTGTTGTTGTGTCGGGCCGCTGCCTGTCGCGTCCTTAACGACTTCTTTAACGCCGGCAATGGCATGGGTGGCTGACCCTAACAGCAGTGCCAGCGTGAATATCATTTTTTTCATTATGTTCTACTTAAGCGATGGCTCATCGCAGCAATGTTGCAATATGCGATGAGCACATAGATAAATTATAGACCGAAGGTTGAGCGTTTACCCGATTTACGGATTTCTTTTTCGCCCGTCCATTCAACAATACCTGTTTGAATATTTTGTAATTTTAGCGTGAACTTATAGTAAACATCGCTTTTACCGCCGGCATTTTTCACAATACTAGACAAGTTGCCATTGAGCATATATTCAGCACCAATATGACCGCCTGCACGTACAGAGGTGGCTTGGTTGACCATGCCACTTTGTTTTTGATAGGCAATTTGATCGGCCATGGCACTTGCTGAGGTCATATCAACAAAACGGAATTTACCTGAATTGGTTAATTTGCTTTGGATAGTATCGGTAATTGATTCGGTATCAATGTGTTCTTGGGTTTTGTTTTTAATGCGTTCAACAAACATCACTGGACGACGAGACTGTGTCATTTGAATGACTGGCGGGAAGCTCAGCATATCGTCAACCATTTTGTTGGCAATCATTTGTAAGTCGGTTGAACCAAAATCGGTAGTTAATGTTTCAACGGATTGAGCATCGCCATAGCTCACGTTTGAGGTTGCACAACCGCTTAATAATGTTGTACCTGCAAAAATTGCGGCGGCTAATTTTAATTTCATGACTTCAACTCTCTCATTTCTTTAAGTAAACAACAACATCAACTGCTGATGGATTGGGTGCAAGAGATTGCACGCTTTTGATTTCGCGTCCAGTTAAATCAATCGGCTTCCAAATTGATCCTTCAGGATTGACTTCGACACCATCGGCATCGACCCAAACAATTTTGTAATTAAAATGTTTGTTATTAAATCGTTGGTTTTTAATTCCAAGTGCGACTTTTTTTAGATCGCCAACGTTTTGCATACTCACGCGGCTAACACCAATTTCGGTAAATAAGGCTGCATTATTGGTCAGCTTTTTCACGGTCATTGTGCCGTTATCTTGTGTTTGGGTGCTCAGTGAGTTGGGTGCCGTACAAGCCGTTAAAGATAGGCCTAAACTACATAAAATGCTGAAAGTTAGAAGCTTCATCGTATAAGGTGTCCAAGATATTAAGGTTTAGAAAATGAACTACTGCTCACCGAAATTTTATTGTTAATGTCGTAGGCATAGACAAAAACGGTTTGGTTTGCTGTGGTATCAATACTAATTGGTGAACTGTATTTGCCTGCATTTGCCAGCTGGAGTTGATATTTTCCAGGGGCTAAATTCAGCCGTGCAACTTGCGTATTACTTGGCAGCGTAGACCAAGAGCGTAAATCTGCATGATCGGTGGCTGTGTTCATTAGCATGCCCGCCAATTGCCCAACAGTACCTAACTGTCTGCCAAGTTGCTCTTGCGCAATATATTTGGCGGTTGTGCGCATAATTTGTCGGCTTACCGTTGCAGTGGTATGTTCTTTAAGTTCTTTTACCGCCAATGCACCAATATCATTCAGCACATAACTATTTTGAATTTTTTTATTATTAATCAGGACTTGTGTGGCTTGTGGTGTTTGATACGTTTTGGGTTCATAACTTGCAAAAGCAATATTAATTAAGCCATTCGGACCAGGTAAGACCAGTTTATTTTCAACTTTTTGTGGAACAAGCCCTTGCTCGATAAAAATAATGACAGGCACATTTTTATCTTTTTGTTTGCTGGCTTTATCGACCCGTTGAATATCTGCGGCAATTTGTGGGTCAGGCTGTAATTCATACGCTTTTTTATAATCGACTAAAGCATCGTTATATTCACCTAAAACCTCCCATAAACTGGCGGCCATATAAAAGGAATAGCTATTTTGATAGGTGTTTTTAATTTTTCCTGCAATTGGATTGAGTCCAACTAAGGCGTCATCAATTTGTTTGGTTTCTGGTTCTTGTTCCGGTTCTGCATTCTTTTTCTTGGCTTTTTCAACTTTTTTCGCCAGCTCTTGTTCATGTGCAAGTTCGATATCACGCTGTATTTGTTGTGCAATTCGCATTTCAACCGCAGCAGCATCCATATCTTTTAAGTAAATATAATTTTTGGCTTGTGAGATATGGGCAATGACTTGCTCGTAAGGCGGAACCAAATAGGGGACAACCGAGTCGTTACTGAGCATTGACAATGCTTGAAAACCTACCCGCGAAGCACTGATTTTCGAACGATGATTTTGTTTGTCTAACAGCTCAAAAGCTTTTTTATAGGTGTCTAAACTGGCTTGATAATTTTGATCGACTTGTTGAATACGTGCTTGTTCTAATAAATACAAGACACCGTCTTTTTTAGAAGCGCTTTTTTTGAATTTTTCAGTGAAATTGGCTTCATTATTCTGATTCAATGCGGTTCTAAATTGATCGCTATCCTCTTTGTAGGTCTTAAATGTAGCCGCATGCGCGAGATTAGTTGTAGCAACAGATAGTGTGATAATCGCTGCAAGCGATGATTTTCTTCCTGAAATCGTCATTTTATTCAATTTATTATGATAAAAACAAAGTAATTCTAATTGTATAGATTATTTTTTCAAGAGTTAATTTTTGTAATTAATGTGTTTTTTTCTGTATGAATAGTTGAATTCAAAGTAACTCATTTATTTTTCTAAAAAATAAAAAAGATGAGAAATTTAAAAAAATTTCTGCGCAAAAAAATAACCCACCTAAATGAAGGTGGGTTATAACAGCTTGAATCGTTGTTTCTAAACATGTGCTGTTCGAATCATTCGATTCACAAGGTACTGTTAAAGCTATACTTTTACAGTACACATCTGCTTGGCTTACATATTCGGATAGTTCGGTCCGCCGCCGCCTTCCGGCGCAATCCATGTAATGTTCTGTGATGGATCTTTAATATCACAGGTTTTACAGTGGACACAGTTGGCTGCATTAATTTGAAAGCGTTTCGCGCCGTCATTTTCCTCAACAATTTCATACACCCCAGCTGGGCAATAGCGCTGTGCTGGTTCGTCCCATTTCGGTAAATTGACGCTGACAGGAATGCTTGCATCGGTCAATTTCAAATGCGAAGGCTGATTTTCTTCATGCACGGTATTTGAAATAAACACCGAAGATAACCGGTCAAAGGTGAGTTTGCCATCGGCTTTTGGATAGTTAGGTTTAAATGTCGTTGCATCAACGGTTTTTAAAGCCGAGAAGTCAGGCACTAAGTCGCGCAAGGTAAATGGCACTTTAAAGACATTTTGGTCAATAAAGTTAAATGCACCACCAATCCAAGTACCAAATTTGTGCATTGCAGGGCCAAAGTTACGTGCGCTATATAGTTCGTCTTTCAGCCAGCTATGGTCAAATTTTTCGGTGTAACTGGTCAGTTCTTTTACAAAGAAGTCTTCGCCTTCAACCACACGGGCAATGGCTAAGTCACCGCCTTTTGCAACGCCGGCTTGAATAGCTTCAAATACCGCTTCACCACACAGCATGCCCGATTTCATGGCGGTGTGTGAGCCTTTAATTTTGGCGAAGTTTAAGAAACCTGCATCATCTCCAATTAAACAACCACCGGCAAAAGTCAGTTTAGGTAAAGAATTAAAACCGCCTTTAACCACTGCACGTGCGCCATAAGAAATACGTTTACCGCCTTCTAAATATTGCTTAATTAACGGATGGGTTTTCCAGCGTTGCATTTCCATAAACGGGAACATGTGTGGATTTTGGTAAGACAAATCAATAATCATGCCCAAAGTCACTTGGTTGTTTTCGGCATGATACAACCACCATCCGCCTGCAGATGCAGTTTCCGCCAATGGCCAGCCTGTACCGTGCATGACTAAACCCGGTTTGTGCTTGGCAGGGTCAATTTCCCATAATTCTTTAATACCAATTCCGTAGTGTTGTGGATCGGCATCTTTGTCTAAATTAAATTTGTTAATGAGGCGTTTACCTAAATGCCCGCGGCAACCTTCGGCAAAAAGGGTGTATTTGGCATGTAATTCGTAACCCGGCGCAAAGTTATGCGTGGGTTCGCCATCTTTACCAATGCCCATGTCGCCAGTTTGAATACCTTTTACGGTGCCATCTTCATGGTAAAGCACTTCGCTTGCAGCAAAACCTGGAAAAATAGAAACTTCAAGTTCTTCAGCTTTTTGCCCTAACCAACGCACCACGTTGCCAAGTGACACCACATAGTTGCCATCGTTATGCATGGTTTTAGGAACCATCCAATGTGGGGCTTCTTTAGATGTGGTTTCAGACATTAAGAAGAAGGTTTTATCTTCAGTCACAGGCACATTTAAAGGTGCGCCATCTTCTTTCCAATTTGGGAAGAGTTCGTTTAATGCACGTGGTTCAAGCACAGCACCAGATAAAATATGTGCGCCTACTTCAGAGCCTTTTTCGACCACGCAAACAGATAGATCGTTTAGGTTATGTTCAATTGCCAATTGACGAATTTTAATGGCGGCGGATAAGCCGGCAGGGCCTGCGCCAACAATTACGACGTCAAACTCCATCGCTTCGCGTTCGATGTGCTCCATGTAGGACTCCTCAACTGCTATAGGTGGCAACCAAGGTCAATGCAATGGTGCTGCCATGAGTGTTCTGTTGCTGTAGACACAAAACGTGCTAACGTGTCTAAAGAAATATTGGTTAGTATAGGATAAACCAGTCTCAGTGTGATTGGCTGAGCGGTGTGTATTTTCTGTCAAATAAGGCATAAAAGCGATGGTAAAACAAAAGTTTTTTCCAGATCTGCATGAAAAAACAGCACATAGTGATGATAAAAATTTTGCTCAGATCGCACAATATCTAAAAGATGCACAGTCGAGTCACAAAAGAGTCATTCCTCCGCTACAAGATTGGCATCCCAAACACTGCGGTAAAATGGATTTGGTGATTAAAGCCAATGGCGAATGGTGGCATGAAGGACAAAAAATTCAGCGACAAAGCTTAATTGAATTGTTTTCGCGGGTGCTATGGACCGAACAGAATAAATTTTATTTAAAAACGCCGGTCGAACAAATTGAAATTGAGGTTGAAGATGCTCCTTTATTGATTGATCGGGTGGATCAAATTCAAATGGATGGAAAAGTCTATTTACAGTTTATGACGCCACAGCAAGATATTGTGGTGCTTGATGAGGCGCATCCTATTTTTTTTAAAGAATATCAGGGTGAAACCCGTCCTTATTTGCATGTTCGTTTTGGCTTAAATGCCTTGATTCAGCGTGCCTGCTTTTATCATTTAGTTGAGTATGGTGAATTGTTTGAAAATGCGCAAGGCGAAACCGAGTTGCATTTGCAAAGCGGAGATTATCGCTTGCATTTCAGCGCTTGAGGTTTATCCTTATTTACATTCTTTGATCTTCATCATTTAACTTGATCATGGCACGAACACAACCCACGATGACAGAAACACTCGCAGCTTCACTTCCAAACCCAAATGCACCGATTGGTATTTTTGATTCTGGAATTGGAGGGCTGTCGATCGCCCAAGAAATTGCCCAGCATTTGCCCAACGAACGCATTGTCTATTTTGCCGACACAGCGCATGTGCCTTATGGCTCGCGTACAGGTGAAGATATTCGCTGTTTAACCGCACAAGGCATTGAGTGGTTATATCAGCAAGGCTGTAAGGCGGTGGTGGTGGCCTGTAATACCGCGTCTGCGTTTAGTTTGGATTATTTGCGTGACTATTATGGCGAAAATTTTCCAATTATTGGCTTAGTGCCTGCATTGAAACCTGCGGTGCTACAGACAAAAAGCAAAGTGGTTGCCGTTTTAGCCACACCTGCCACGTTTAAAGGACAATTGATTCAAGAGGTTGTACATAAATTTGCAGAGCCATTGGGGGTGAAAATGCTTCCGGTGACCTGTTTAGAATTGGTGCCTTTAATTGAAACAGGGCAAGAGATGTCGGGCTATTGCTTAGAGCTATTACAACGAGTTTTACAGCCCGTTGTAGATCAGGGTGCGGATCATTTGGTTCTGGGCTGTACCCATTATCCTTTTTTAAAGCCTGCAATTGAGCAACTTTATGGGTCGCAGCTTAAAATGATCGATTCTGGTGCTGCAGTTGCACGGCAAACCGCAAAAATTTTAATTAAAAACGAGCTGCTGAATACCTCAGATGTTGCTTTTGATTTTCAAATTGAATGTTGTGTCAGTGGCGGTAATGCAACGTATGTGAAAAGGGTGATTTCTCATCTTATGCCATTGCATTTAAAATGGGATGTGGTGAATATAGATGCCTTTATTAAAAGCAAGTGATTATTTTGTTGTTCAAGAATGAATGTTTTTCGATTGCATCGGGCTGAAATACTCCATTTTTTAGTTGTAATTATGATGAATGAGGGGATTGCTGTGTGTAAATGGAATTCAATATGTCAATAAAAGATAAAAAATATCAGGTGTTTATTTCCGCATCAGGGCCAGAAATGCAGGCTGAGCGAGACGTGTTATGCCAAACTTTAGTGGGCATGGGTTTTTTTGCATGGGGTTTAGCGCAAAGAACACCACTCAGTGCTACATTGGCCCGCCGCAAAATTGATGAAGCAGACTACGTTGCATTGCTTTTGGGGCAGCACTATGGCGAACTCTCGATGTCTGGTGTGAGCTACATGCAGCACGAATATATTTATGCACTGACCAAACACAAACCGATGATTGTTTTTTTACAAAAACCTTCAGCGCAACCTCTTCCCGAGTCAGTAAAAATCCAAGAAAAATATCACGCATTTCGTCAGACTTTATTGCAAGATGTCCCAGTGGTGGTGGAATTTAATAGCATAAGAGAGCTTGAATTGGCGGTGCGCGCGAATATGTCGAGTTTATTGAAACAGTTTTCAGCCGAGGGATGGGTGCGTTATCAGCCGATGGATTTAGCACCACAGATTCAACAACTACAGGAAAAAATCGCCCAGTTAGAAAACGAGTTGATACAAAAACAGCAAGAGATTGATTCGAAACAGCCGAGCGTGAAGGGCCACGATATATTTAGCATCAATTATCAAGTGCAAGCGTATCAGGATGGTCACTTCAAAGAATTAAAGCTGAGCTGCGATTTGTCGTGGAAAAAAATTGTTAAAATTTTGGCACCTACCTTTATAAATCCAAGTCCAGAAGATTATTTTGCGCTCGGTTTAAATAATTTTTTAAACGAAACTGGATTAAGCGCTGCACAAACCCACATGCCAAGAGCACATGCTGTTGCACGCTCGCAAGTTAATTTTAGAGATCTGCACCATATTAAAAATGTGCTAAAAACCAATCAGTGGTTAATTTTAATTGGCCGAGATGATCGGCATCGGGCATTGTGGCAACTGACCGAAAAAGGCAAAGAGTTGGTGGGGCAAATATAGATCTGCAAATGGATTGTGTCGACTTTCGCTTTGTCGCGCTAGCTAAGAATCAAATACATATCAGAGTTCCTTTCATCGGCTGAACAAGGTAAATTAACAGTTCTCGATTTTTGTAAAGCATGAGTTTAGTGTGAGTAAACCGAAAGTCACTGTCGTTTTAGCCAACTTAGGAACACCAGATGCGCCGAGTGTTTCTGCTGTCCGCCATTTTTTAAAAGAATTTTTATCTGACACACGCGTGATTGAAATTCCAAAATTCCTTTGGCAAATCATTTTACGTGGGTTTATTTTACCGTTTCGTCCTAAGCGCGTCGCCCATGCCTACCAAAGCATTTGGGGTGAAAATGCCTCGCCTATGCGTGAAATTTTACTGGCGCAGGTGGATGCGGTTAAAACACAATTGCTGCCGCAATATCCTGAATTTGAATTAAATGTTGTGCCCGCAATGACCTATGGCACAACGGGATTAAAAGATTTATTGGCGACGCTGCCGCCACAAGAACATTTAGTTTTATTGCCACTTTTTCCGCAATATTCAGCCACATCGACCGCGCCACAATACGATATTCTTGCCGATTGGGTGAAAACACAACGCCATTTGCCGGGGCTGACCATTGTTCGGGATTATCATCAACATCCGCTGTATATTCAGGCTTTAGCACAGAGCGTGCGCGAATTTCAACAACAGCATGGCGTGCCTGAAAAACTGCTTATGTCGTTCCATGGTATTCCACAGCCCTATGCCGATAAAGGCGATCCTTATCCCGAGCAATGTCGCCGTACGGCACAATTATTGGCAGATGCGTTGGGCTTAAGCGCGCAGCAATGGGCGATTAGTTTTCAGTCGCGCTTTGGTAAACAAGAATGGGTAAAACCCTATACC
Source organism: Acinetobacter sp. MD2(2019) (assembly GCF_035615615.1). Lineage (NCBI taxonomy): Bacteria > Pseudomonadati > Pseudomonadota > Gammaproteobacteria > Moraxellales > Moraxellaceae > Acinetobacter > Acinetobacter sp. MD2(2019). The sequence continues at coordinate 52,551 of NZ_VTDU01000005.1, forward strand.
GATGCCTTGTTAGAAGAATGGGGGGCGCAAGGGGTGCAATCGGTACAGGTTTTAAGTCCTGCATTTTCTGCCGATTGTTTAGAAACTTTAGAAGAATTGGCCATGCAAAATGCCGAGCTGTTTCAGCATGCAGGCGGTGGAAAATATGCTTATATTCCTGCATTAAATACCATGCCGATGCATTTACACTTGCTTGAGCAACTGGTTGCCGCTCACCTAAACGCACTTAAACTGACCCTAAAATAGGATGTAATGACAATGTTGCAAGTCCAAATTGTGCCTGTTACGGCATTTGCACAAAATTGTTCAATTGTTTGGGACAGTGAAACCTTAGAGGCTGTGCTGATTGATGCCGGCGGCGACGCCGAAAAATTACAGCAAGTGGTGGCTGAATTGGGCTTAAAGGTCACTGCTTTATGGATTACACATGGCCATTTAGACCATGTGGGCGCGGTTGGTGCTTTAGCAAAAATTTGGCAAGTGCCTGTCATTGGCCCGCATCCCAATGATCAATTTTGGCTAGATGCTTTGCAAGAAACCTCAGCTCGCTATGGTTTTCCAATCCCTGAAAACGTGCATGTGGATCAGTGGTTATATGGCGGTGAAACTTTAAGTTTAGCTGAGCATCAGTTTGAAGTGCGTTTTGCCCCAGGGCATACCCCAGGACACGTCATGTTTTACAATGCACACAATCAAGTACTGTGGACGGGCGATGTTTTATTTAAAGGCTCGATTGGTCGGACGGATTTTCCGAAGGGAAACCATGAACAATTACTTGCGTCTATTCAGCGCGAGTGCTTCAGCTTACCCGATCAAACCCAATTCATTTCTGGACATGGGCCAATCAGTACCATTGGGCATGAAAAACAGTTTAATCCCTTTGTTTCAAGTACAAGTGGTTAAGCTTAAAACTCATCGTCTGTTCTAGAAATTTCAGATTGCGGTGCATCTTGTGTGGGCAGGCGATATTCGTCATTTGCCCATGCGCCTAAATCAATCAGCTTACATCGTTCAGAGCAAAATGGCCGAAACGGATTGTCTTGCCATTGGCTGGCGTTGCCACAACGTGGGCAAGGAAAAGTTTTGGGTTGTGTCATGGTTTCGATCCTGCATTGACCAGATGAGAGTAGGCATGCGTGGCTACTCTTTGTTAGACTTAAGCGACTTATTTATTATTTTGATCCGATTATGCAGATTCGTCAATTTCAGGCACAGCGTATGCGTGCACCGCGAAATTTCCAACCTATTGAAAATAAACCAATCGCAGTAGAAATTGGCGCTGGAAAAGGCAAACATGCGGTGCTTTTTAGTCAGCAACAGCCTAAGACGACTTTGTATGCCATTGAACGGACCAAAGAAAAATATGAGGCAATGCAAAAGCAGCACCAACTTACCGAAACGCCGTTATTGCATCCCATACATGCCGATGCTGTGCCATGGATCACTCATGCGCTCTATCCGGCACAGATCGAGCAATTTTTTATTTTATATCCGAATCCTGAACCGCATAATCCTGCGCAGCGTTGGTTGAATATGCCATTTTTCGAGTTTATTTTGTCGCGTTTGCAAGACAACGGACAGATCACACTGGCGAGTAATATTCCTGAATATATTAATGAAGCCGAACAGCAATTAAAAGAGATTTGGCAACTTCCTTATGAAAAGCAAGTCATTGCCCCCGATTCTGCGCGTACACACTTCGAGGTGAAATATTTAGAACGTGGGGAATTATGTCAGCAATTGCTGATTCAAAAACCTGCGGGCTACACAACACGGTTTGATGATTTTCAGCCGTTGTTAGGAGCGGTTGTGGCATGATGCCCAAAAAAATTGCCATTGTTGGGGCAGGTCCTGCGGGGTTAATGGCCGCAGAGGCGCTGTTGTCTTTTGGATATGACATTCATATTTATGAACAAATGCCTTCTGCTGCACGTAAGTTTTTAATGGCCGGAAAAACTGGCTTAAATATTTCGCACGCAGAAGAAATCGACACGTTTATTTCACGTTATGACCATGCCGAATGGTTAGCGCCGTGGATTCGTCAATACGATGCCCACTGGATTCAAACATGGATGCAGGAACTTGGTATTCAGTCGTATATTGGCACATCGGGGCGGATTTTCCCCAAAGAAATGAAGGCTGCGCCTTTATTACGCGCATGGCTGAAGCGATTAAGCGAGCATGGCGTGAAGTTTCATTATCGGCATAAATGTGTGGCATTGCAGAGCAATTGTTTAAGTGTGCAATCGACTCAAAAAAACGCGGATGATGCCATACAACAGCTAATTTTTGATGCGATTATTTTAGCTTGTGGTGCGGTGTCTTGGCCAAAACTTGGCAGTGATGGTGCATGGCAAAATTGGTTAAGCGAAGGCAGTTTAAACCCGTTTCAAGCCAGTAATGCAGGCGTAGAGCGGACGTGGTCTGACTACATGCAGCCGGTATTTGGACAGCCGTTAAAACGTGTTATGGCATGGGTTAATCCCGAAAATAAAGCGCATGGCGATGTGGTGATCAGCCACTATGGCTTAGAAAGTGGTGTGATTTATAAGCTGAATCGCGACTTACGTATGCAGTTGAATCAGCAGCAAAGCATGATTTTATACGTCGATTTATTGCCCGATTTAACCGTGGATGAAATAGCAGAAAAATTACAGCCCCATAAAAAACAATCGACTGCAAATTTATGGCGTAAGTTGGGTTTAGATGCCGCCAAAGCCAGTTTAATTCGTGAACTGGTGGATAAATCGTTATGGTCTAATCCCATCAAATTAGCGCAAAAAATCAAACAATTAAAAATAGAGCTACAGTCTTTTCGGCCCATTGAAGAAGCGATTAGTTGTGCTGGCGGTGTAAGAATGGATGCTGTGCATCATCAATTACAGCTCAAGCAAAATCCTACGGTTTTTTGTTGTGGTGAAATGCTTGATTGGGATGCCCCCACAGGCGGTTATTTGCTGACGGCGTGTTTTGCCACGGGACGCATTGCAGGATTAGGCGTGCATGAATATCTCGCTTCATTGAATTGAAGTCTAAATTTTGGCGTGTTCTGGCAGATTAAAAATGAAAAAATTAAACTTGAGTGTATTGCTCATGCTTTTGCTTATGCAGAGCAGTTTTGCAAGCGATGCTGTTGAGAATTTGTCCAGATTACAAGATAGAGCAAACCAAGCAGATGCGACGGCTCAGTTAAAGCTCAGCATGATGTATAAGCTTGGACAGGGCGTTGAACAAAATAATCACCAAGCATTTGATTGGTTGAATAAGGCCGCAGCACAAGGCAATTTAACTGCGATTAATACACTTGCCACCATTTATGCCACTGGAGATGGTGTCCCGAAAAACATGCAAAAGGCAGTTACGCTGTTTCGTCAAGCCGCCGAAAAAGGCGATGCGCAAGCCCAATTTAATTTGGGGCTATTGTATTTGAAGGGACAGTATTTAAAAAAAGATATGGCTCAGGCCATACAGTGGTTTCGGCAATCGGCAGATCAAGGCTATACCGATGCACAATTTAATTTAGGGGTGATTTATAGCGAAGGCGAAGGTGTACCACACGATTATGCCGCCGCAGTTGATTGGTATAAACAAGCCGCAGCGCAAGGTTATTCGCTGGCGCAAACCAACCTTGCTATGATGTATAAGAATGGATACGGGGTTGCCAGAAATATCACTGAAGCGGTGAAATGGCTGACCTTAGCTGCAGAGCAGAATGATGCAAGTGCTCAAGCTAAATTAGGATTGATGTATTTTTCAGGGCAAGCGGGCACGACCGACCATACACTGGCTAAAAAGTGGTTATCCAAAGCGGTTGAAAATGGAGAACCATCGGCGAAGTATTTTTTAGATATGTTAAAATAACGTATAATTTTTAATATGTTTGCTGTGAAAAGGAATTGAGCTTAGCCATAACATCGACAGGGAGAATAAAAATGACAAAAATTTATCAAGGCAGTTGTTTGTGCGAAGGCATTCGCTATGAAATTCATGGTGAGCTTGGCGATATTATTCAATGTCATTGTCAGCGTTGCCGTAAAGCAAGTGGTAGCGCTTATGCAACCAATGCTGTGATTGCCGCTGCAGATTTTAAATTAATTCAAGGTCAGTTTTTACTGAAGAAATATCAATCAACTCCAATTACGCAGCGGTTCTTTTGTATGGAATGTGGCTCGCCAATTTATAGCCTAAAGCAAGATATGCCAGAAATTTATCGTTTAAGAATAGGCACATTAGACACGCCCATTACCCAAAAACCGACCATGCATATCTTTACTGCGCATAAAGCCGAGTGGGACGATATTGACGATGCGTTACCGCAATATGCCAATCGACCTGAATAAAATTGCGTGCAAGTGAGTCACGCATCGATTATATTATGTTTCGGAGATGGCATTCCTCCTTGCACAAACCGCCATTCGGCTAATGATGCCTACGTTTATCCTTGATTACAGGGGGCGTAGGCTTATGTGCGTACTCTGTATCTTACTTTTAGAGTGCGCGATCATGATTTATCTTATCCATCATCATCTTACTCTTTTAGTTTTTCTCTAAAGGGGCTTTTTATGTTTTATTCATTGGCTGCAATTGCGCTTGGCTCAGTTTTGGGTGGTTGGGGGCGTTGGTTTTTAGGCTTAAAAATGAATGCGATTTATCCGAATATTCCTTTGGGCACGCTTACGGTTAATTTAGTGGGTGGCTTTATTATCGGTTTTGCGATTGCATTTTTTGCACAAAGTGATTTAAGCCCCAATTATAAACTTTTTTTAGTCACCGGTTTTTGTGGTGGACTCACCACCTTCTCGACTTTTTCGGTTGAAATCGTGGCGCTGTTGCAAAGTGGAAAATGGACTTTAGCGATGACAGCCATTGCTTTGCACGTGTGCGGGTCGTTGTTATGCACCTTGCTTGGTATGGCGTGCTATCAGGCCATTAGCCAACATGGATCATAAAAGCAGCCGATTTGACTGCTTTTATGGATAGTATTTTTAAGCTTTTTGAGTCAATACTTGACCTTCAAATTCAATGCCTGACCAGCCGTGTTGCATAAATTGGCGGATATTTTGATGGTCTGTTGCGTCAGGTGTGGCTAAAACAGCCGCATAATGTTCGGCGAACAAGGCCAAAGTATCTGCCTGATCCAATTGCTGTAATTGAGCAAATGAAAAAACTTTGGCACTGCCTTGGTTTTCATTCGCTGCATTGTGTTGCGCGCCATTTTTAAAAGCAGCAGCTTGAACATGGTAATGCTGTTCGATATATGCAATTACATCTTTAAACTGGATTTGTCCTGCTTTTAATTGCGCTAAAAGTTCGTGTGCCATATGCGTCTCAAAACATGAAATTTGCCGAGCAGCATAGCATTTAATCTATTTTTCTTAAAAGCATGTTGCTTGAATTTAGCGATAAAATATTGAAATGTCATGTATGCTGTTCTCAGAAAAAATACACGCCATTTTAAAGTGTTAAAGAGATGAATAAGCATCAACTGAAACTAGATCATTTACCCAGAATTACCCGTTACCTCCTGCAATTTTTGACTTGGCATGGTTTTATAAAGGCTCGGCGTTGGCTTATGCGTTACGTGCCGTTTATGAAGTTAAAAAGTGATGTCACCGATGTTGTGTATTTATCTTGGTTGGTCGATGTTAATGCGGTGATGGCAGAATATCCTGATTTTGTGCCATTTTGGCAAAAAGAGGGCAAAACCATTTTTACCATTTTAACCTATCAGCATCATCATTTTGGTTTGGCATTTTTAGGTCCGCTACGTAAATTTTTCCCTTCTCCAAAACAAAGTAATTGGCGTTTTTATTTAGCGCGATTGCATGCCAATCAAAGTGTTATTTTTGAGCAGGTGATTGTCGATCAATTGCTTTACGTTTTTGGTGGGCGCTTGGCCAGCGATGTCATGCCGGCTCAACTTGCGACTCAATTTAAACATCAAGTGAAGCAAGCGGCAGAGCAGACAAAAATTTCAACACAGATTGAATTGGACGATCAATATTCCTTTGCCGCAGAAGTCCATACAACCGATCAAGCTCAATTGCCTCAAGCATGGCAAGATTTGTTTAACAATTGGCAAGAAGCGGTACTGTTTTTAGCAGACCAAGCGCATGCATGGTCGCAGTGGAGTGATGATCCTACGCAGATGTCGCAAGGCGATATTATGATGCCAATTCAACTGAATCAGATTTCACCAGCACAAGTTAAAACCATAAATCCACCAGAAATTTTAAAACAATGGACAACACAGCCTGAACAAGAGGTGTTTGCTTTTGTGGTGTCTGATCTGTGCTTTCATGTACAAGGCGAGCGTGAATTATTCCAAAATAAAAAGAAGAAATAAAAAAAAAGCCTAAGAGGAGGGGCTTAGGCTTATGAATTAGATTTATTTTAGGAACGCTAACTTAAGCCAAAATTAAGAAAATGCTTCAAACTGTGCGGCTTATGTACGTGTTTCGTTGCAAATGTAAGTTTTGTCACGCATCACGATTTAAACCGTGGGTTTTGGCACAAGATCGCTCAATAAATCACTTAAATCATCCTGCATTTTTAAATGAATTAAATTCCAATAATGTCCAGAAACTGTACGATTGATCATCAGCGTCTCTGCTGAGGGTTTAAATACATCCCAATATTTGAGTGATTGTTTGGCCAGAATCATTGCATCGTGATGCGATGAATTTTCCTCGAAATTATACTGTGTTGTTAATGGTCTGAGCAGCACTTCTAGCCATTGCTTATACAGCATTTCTGGAAATTTACCCGTTTCTTCAATTACTTCGAGTTGTTTTAAATGTTGTTCAAGTTGTGGAATATTCGATTCTCGTGCAGCGTTAACTAAGGCACGATAATGCTCAACGGTTTGCTCGGATAACTGTTTAATACTACCGTAATCGTAAATAATGACGCTGCCATCTTCTCTAAAGGCAAAGTTACCTGGATGAGGGTCGCAATGAAACCGTTTCAGGTAGAAAATTTCTTGTCCAATGGCTTGAATTAAACGCCGTCCGAGTTGATTGCGTATTGGCAATGCCCATGTACTGGCCGTTTCAATCGATTCGCCCATTTCTAAACTTAAGGTGAGAATATGCCGTGATGAATATTCATGGAATACCTGTGGGATAATAATTTTTGAATCAATCGCTTGATGAAAATTGCGTGCAATTTCTAAATTATGCGCTTCAATTTGGTAGTTGAGTTCATTGTCTAGGCTGTCTTGAATTTCTGCAAAAAGCTTGTCCTGCAAGGTTTTATCAATTTTTAGCAGTCCCATCATGCGTAGTGCTAGGCGAACTTGTTTAAGGTCGCTTGCACAAGCTTCGTCCACACCGGGATACTGTACTTTCACAACAACCTGCTGGCCTGTATGTAAGGTTGCCCGATGCACTTGTCCAATTGAAGCTGCGGCAAAAGGTTCGGGCTCGAAGTCTGAAAAAATATGCGTAAGTGGTTTCCCTAAAGCGGATTCAACTTGCTTTTGAATGTCGCTAAAAGGCATGGCGGGTGCTTGCCGTTGCAGCTTGGCAATGGCATTGGAAACTTCTTTTGGAAACAGATCTTTGTATTGCGAGGCAATTTGCCCAACTTTCATCACCGCGCCTTTCATCTCACCTAATGTATCGGCAATTTGGATGCCAATTTCTTGAAAAAGCTGACTTTTTGCTGAGGTTTTGGCCTGATCATCAGCCTTAATGTTGCGGATAGAATGTGTGATGGTTTTACTGGCAATGGTTGCAGTCATTCCTGCGAGTTTTAGGAAACGACGCGTTGGGGTACTTGCAGATTTTGCCATGGTTCAGTCAGTCCTTTTGTTGGTATTATTGCTGGCATAATGATTTAAACTTAAATGAATTCTAGCATATCTGCTATGCGCTTTATGTTACTGCGCTTGCAGCAGATAAAACTTAAAAAAGTGGGCCTGCATTTAAACGCAAATTGAAAGATCAGACATAAAAAAAAGCGACCCCGAAAGGTCGCTTAGCCGTGCTTAAAATTAAGCTTGGCCTTCAGCCGCAGCTTGAGCATGTTGCATATTTGCTTCAAACTCTGCGTCAAAGTTGATTGGGGTTAATAGTAATTGTGGGAAGCTGCCTTTAGTTACTAATTCATTCACCGCTTCACGAAGGAATGGGAATAAAATATTTGGGCAGTATGCACCTAAGATGTATGGCAAGCGATCATCTTCAACGCCATCAATTAAGAAAATACCTGATTGGGTGACATCAACTATAAATGCAGTTTCGCCCGCATTTTGTGCTTGCACCACAACTTTCAAAGAAACTTCGAAGTGGTTAGCATCAATTTTTTCTGCTGCAGAAGAAAGGTTGATGTTTAATTCTGGTTGCCATTCTTTGGTAAAAACTTGTGGGCCTGGTACTTCAAATGAAGCGTCTTTAACATAAATGCGTTCTAATGCGAGTTGAACTTGTTGTTCTTCACTCATTGTAAAAGTCCTTAATTGAAGTGAGATTTAAACTAATAATTCATCTAATTTGCCATCACGCTCTAGGGCGTATAGCTGGTCAAAACCACCAATAAATTGGTCGTTAATAAAAATTTGCGGCACAGTACGGTGGTTGGTGCGTTGCATCAATTCTACGCGTACTTCAGGTGCTTCATTAGAAAGGTTAATTTCTTTAAATGCGACGCCTTTGCGCTCAAGCAATTGTTTAGCACGAACGCAGTAAGGGCATACTGTTGTCGAATAAATTGTTACTTCAGCCATTTGATGAATCCTTCTGGTCGATTATTTTGCTTTCACTAAAGGTAAGCCTTGAGCTTTCCAGTTTGCAACTCCACCGTCTAAGCGGTAGCTGTCGCGGTGTGCAACTTGTTGTAAAGCACTTCCTGCAACTTGTCCGATATTACAAATGAATACAAGCGGACGTTCAGAGGTTTTTAGCTCGTCAAGGTGGCTTGAAAGTTGGCTATATGGAATATTACGGCTACCACTGATGTGTCCTTCACGGAAATCTTTGGCATCGCGTAAATCAATCAGAATGGCATTTTTAACTTTCACTAAAATACCAAGTGACTGTGGGGAAATCTTACGGCCGCTACGTTGTCCTTCAAATACAAAGAATAGAACAATTAAAACCGCAAGCACACCAAACAAAAAGGGGTGATGCCCCATAAATTCAAACCAACGTTCCACAAAGTCACCTTATTACTATTTCTAAATGCGCTAGAGTATATCGTATATTAATAGTGATCAAAATCACTGCTTCAAGAGCAAAGCTCAAACAAATTTAATTTTTTTGCTGTGCATCCGAAATTTCATCATATAAACGTAAAAAACTGTCTAAACGGCGCGGTAAAATCTTGCCTGCTGTCGCTGCATTTTGAAGTGCACAGTTTTTAGCATTTTTATGGGTACAATTACGGAATTGGCATTGCCCTAATAAATCTGCAATTTCTGGATATCCTGCTTCAACCGCCGCTAAATTTAAATGCCACAGGCCAAATTCACGAATGCCGGGCGAATCAATTAATGCACCATTTTCACCAAAATCGACCAAGCGGGTCGAGGTTGTCGTATGTTGCCCAAGTGCTGAATTTTCTGAAATTACATTGGTTTTTTGCAAGGCATGCGGCGCGATGGTGTTAATAAGAGAACTTTTTCCAACCCCAGATTGTCCTACAAAGGCTACCGTTTCACCTTCTAAACGCTGTGCAAGATGACTTAAATCTGCTTTGGCGCTGGTTTGCATGACCTCATAACCTAAGTCTTTATATTCTTGTACTAAATTTAAAATAGGGTCATTTGGGGTCAATAAATCGGCTTTGTTTAAGACCAATAATGCGGGAATATCTGCATTTTTACAGGCCACCAAATAACGGTCGATAAGCATGGGCGCAGGTTCAGGTAATGCAGCAAAAACAATCACAATTAAGCTAATGTTTGCGGCAACAGGTTTAACTTTATGGTACCGGTCGGGGCGAGTGAGTAAAGAGCGTCTTGGATGAATTGCCGTAATAACGCCTAAACCCGTATTCGGATCGGCTTGCCATTTGACTCGATCGCCGGTCACGAGTAATTCTAAATTGGTTCGGGTATGGCAACGCCAAATACTCCCAATCTCAATTGGTTTCCAAAACGGTTCAGGTTCACCTTCAACAAATACAGGGGCAATCGGATGTGGGTCAGGTTGCGATAGGGCTTTTACTTCAAGCTGTCGGCCATAATGTTGCACCACCAAACCTTCCAAGTCTTGTGACGTATCGACTTCTTCTTGGCGAGATTGATGTTGTTTTTGAATCCGTCGTTGTTGTTGCTCAGTTAAACGACGTTTACGGATGAGAGCCATTCATATCCTAAAACCTGCATAAGAGAGAGGCAAAATAGCATGATGGGGCGTTAAATTACAGCCAAGAAGCGATAAATTTGTTAATATTGATGTTTTTAAACCGATAAGAACTGACCACATGGCGAGCACCCCAGAAACACGTTTAATTTGGATTGATCTTGAAATGACCGGTTTAGACACCGATAACGATCAAATTATTGAAATTGCAACCATTATTACAGATGATAATTTAAATGTGTTGGCAGAAGGGCCGGTTTTGGCCATTCATCAAAATGACCAAATTTTAAACGCAATGGATGAGTGGAATACTCGCCAACACGGGCAGTCTGGCTTAATTAATCGGGTTCGCCGTAGCCAACTCACCGCGCGTGATGCGGAACTACAAACCCTTGAATTTTTAAATAAATGGGTATCGCCAAAATCATCGCCGATGTGTGGGAATTCAATTTGCCAAGATCGCCGATTTATGCATCGTTTAATGCCTGAATTAGAACAATTTTTTCATTATCGTAACTTGGATGTATCATCGGTTAAAGAGCTTGCAAAACGCTGGCGCCCAGAAATTATGAGTGGCTTGAAAAAAGAAGCATCTCATTTGGCATTGGATGATATTCGCGATTCGATTCGTGAATTAAAGTATTACCGTGAATACTTTTTCATTACTAATAATTAAGTAATTCATTTAAAAAAAACAGCTTATTAAAAGTTAAAAATAAGCTGTTTTTTATGGTTAAAACAGACAATCACATTTTATTCAGATAATCAAAAAGTTAAATATAAAAAACTTAATTATTTTTATTACAATATGTTTTTTTTAATATCATCAAATGATTAAGCTAAGATTAATGATTCTATGTTTTAATTAAGATCATAATTTTAATTGCTTTAAATACATCGAACTAAAATTTTAAATATGTTTATTGGGGATACTTTTGTTTTCTTTAAAGAATAGCTTTGTAAACTACTGGTTGGTGGATTCTTATTCTGCTTTTGCGAAAAATTCATATAGTAAATATATCAAATACATCTTTAGATATATAGCGAATGGCTCTGTTAATTATCAGTGGTCGAAGTTTATTAATTCGACAGAACAGCATAAGCGATGGACCAATTATTATGGATATAGCTTTTTGCGCAAAATGCAATATTCTTATTTGAGTTTACACTTGAGTAAAAAAGAGCAACTGAATATTTTGCAGCAGCATTACAATTGGCTTTTTTCTAATATTAAAGAAGAATCGTATTACCGTGAAATTAGCCTCTTTAACTCTACTTTTACCGATAATTTAGACAATCAGCATTTGGTCGAGATTATTTTACAGTGTAATAGTACCTTTGAATATGAAGGTGAAATGAGCATGCTCATGAAAGTGAATGGTAGTATTCAATATACGCTGACATTTTCAAGCATGTTAGATCATCAAAAATCATGTTTCTTTATTGGTGGTTTGCAAGCTGGAAAGCAAGATGTGACAACACTGGATAGTTTGAAAGTATTAACAAAAACAATGCATGGTTTAAGACCCAAACAATTTATTTTGCATGCTTTATCTATTTTGGCGAATCAATTTGATGTTGATTCTATTTTTGCTATATCGAATAAAAATCATGTGTTTAATGGTTTGCAAAGACTATGGACGAAAAAACAAGTAAAAGCATCACTGGATGGTTTTTGGGAAGAATTTGATGCTCAAAAGATTGCAAAGGGAAATTATTGTTTTAAACCACTATCTAGTACGATTGATTTAGAAGAAATTGCATCTAAAAAAAGAAGTCAATATCGTAAGCGACAACTGATATTAGATGACTTAAATGAACAAATTGAGAAAAATATCAATCATGTTCGATGTGTTGCTTAAAATTATAGGCTTATTTTTAAACCTGTCATAATCACATGACAGGTTTTTATATGCAAATGGATTAGCTCAAATACCAACCCCACGTTTCAGCGCTCTGAAAAGTGGTGATTTGTTTGACTTCTAAGTAATTTTCTAGTCCCCAAATTCCCAGTTCTCGCCCAATGCCACTTTGTTTGTAACCGCCCCAAGGCGCTTGGCTAAATGTCGGTTGTGAGCAATTAATCCAAATAATGCCAGCACGCAAGGCACGTGCCACACGATGACAGCGATCTAAATCTTTAGACATGACTGCGCCAGCTAAGCCAAAAATCGAGTTATTGGCACTTTGAACCGCTTCAGACTCTGTTTTAAATGACCGAATACTAACCACAGGGCCAAAAATTTCTTCATTCCACAGGGGGTGATCCTCTGGCACATCAGCAAAGATGGTGGGCTGCACATAATATCCTTGACTGAACTCGGTTGGTCGATTTCCACCGGAAACTAGTCGAACGCCATCCTTCACGCCACGTTCAATTGCAGCGAGGACGTGATGGTATTGTTTTTGGTTGACCAAAGGCCCTAATTTAACTTCTGTATCAAATCCCGCGCCAATTTTGATCTTTTCAGCAGCGGTTTTTAGACGCAGCAGCAATGTTTCGTAAATATCTTCGTGGATAAGCACCCGTGACGTTGCGGAGCAAACTTGTCCTTGATTCCAGAAAATCCCAAACATAATCCATTCCACCGCGGCATCTAGTTCGCTGTCTTCAAAGACAATAAAACTCGATTTTCCACCCAATTCAAGGCTAATATTTTTCACCTGATGCGCAGCACTTTGCATGATTTGTTTGCCCACAGGAACACTGCCTGTAAATGCCACTTTATCGATGTGAGGATGTTCGGTTAATGCCGGACCAATGTCAGCACCAATGCCAGTTAAAATATTCAGCACGCCTGCGGGGAGTTGGACTTTTTCGGCAATTCTGCCGAGTTCTATTGCTGTCAGAGAGGTGGCTTCGGCTGGTTTTAAAATTAGAGTACAACCTGCAGCCAGTGCAGGTGCAACTTTCCATGCCGCCATGAGCAGTGGATAATTCCACGGAATAATTGCACACGCCACCCCAACCGGTTCTTTACGTGCCACACAATGAAAGCGCACGTCGGGTAAGGCAATGTCTTGTTCACGCTGCGTGTCTAGTTCTACGGCAAGCTTAGCGTAAAAGTCGAAGCAGTCAGCGGCATCGTTAATATCCCATTCTGCTTCGGGGTAGGGTTTGCCATTGTCTTGTACTTCAAGTGAGGCAAGCTGAGTCAAATGATTACGAATTTCAGTGGCAATGGCATGCAAATAGTGCGCGCGCTGTGTACCAGATAAACCAGACCAAATGCCAGAGTCAAACGCCTGCCGTGCTGCTTCTACTGCCAGTTCCACATCGCTTGGGCTTGCTGCTGCAACTTGGGTGATAACTTGCTCATTACTCGGGTCAATGCTGTCAAAGCTTGCAGGGTGAACCGGTAAAACCCACCGACCATTAATAAACAGTTTGTCATAATTTTGCATATTGTCTTTACTCTCATTTTTATCAAGAAATTAAAATGATGTTGCACCATCTGTTATTTTTATCAGTAATAAGTGAAAAAAAATATTTAGACAAGTACTTCTTCGATACAACAAATTGCAACATAAAAGCCGATTGAGACAACGCTTTAATTGCTCTATATTGATTAAAGGCTGCACAGTAGGTTGTGCTTTTTGTTATAAAAGTGCTGCAGGTTTTACTTTTATTGCTCTTTGGCATAGGAATTGCTTTTTTTAATGTAGATAAACTGGAGTGTTTACTCGGCAAATAACTCAAAATAAATTCAATACCCTTGCTGTCGCGCGCACATAGACTCAACAAAGTGGAGGTGAAAAGGCAAAGCGGCTCATTATTTTTCTTTTTAAATTCAATCTTTCAGACCGTTACATAGAAAATTTTCAATCCATGATGTGTTCTGTGTAATACACATTTTAAAACATAACAGCTTTCTGAACCTAAATGATTTGCTTGACAATAAATGCAATTTTTGCATTGCTGCCAAGTAGATATCCAATAAAAAATCGGAGAATTTATATGTTAAAGATAAAAAAACCACATATTTTAGAAGATGTTGAATATAGGCCGAGTATTCACACGCGCTTGGATAAAGAATGGAATTGGTTGAATCCCAATTGTGCCGATATTGAACAACCTGCCAATTATTATGAAAGCTCGTTAAGCGACTGGCACAGTTTTGAAACACTCAATTGCGACCAAGAATGCGATGTAGTGGTGATTGGTGGTGGCCTGTTGGGTGCATCGACTGCACTGCATTTATCCGAGCTTGGCGTAGACACCATTTTAGTTGAAAAAAATAGGATTGGTAGCGCTGCTTCAGGTCGCAACGGTGGTCAATTAACGCCTGGACTTGCGCGTTGGGAAGCAGCTGAAATGCTCGACCACATGAGTGTAGAAGATGCCAAAAAACTTTGGCGCTTTACTGCCAATGAAGCCATGGATTTAATTGACGAAATTAGTGATAAATATGGATTATCGCTTGATCGGAAACAAGGCCATATTACCGCTGCTGTGCATGAAGGGCATTTAATTGCGTTAACCCAAGGTGCCGATGCACGTAAATTTTTAGGCGAAGATCACACCAAAATTATTGGGCAACACGAAGTGCATAATTATGTGAACAGTGAAGCTTATCATGGTGGTTTAATTGATTATTTAGGTGGGCAAATCCATCCATTGGCGTTAACACGTGGTTTAATTTATGGCTTCTATCAAAATGGCGGCAAAGTTTTTGAGCAGACAGAAGTTATAGAATTAAAAACGCAGCCTGATGGTGTTTATGTAAAAACCGCACAAGGCGTGATTAAAGCGCGCAAAAGTGTTGTGTTGGCGGTACATCACGCATCGTTTAAATTATTGGAAACGCACAATCACACCACCATTCCACTGTTTACTTATGTCTGCACCACATCGCCTTTAGAAGTTGATTTAAAAGAAATTATTCCTTCTGATTATGCGGTTTACGATACACAATTTGCACTCGATTTTTATCGAGGCGTGTCTAAAAATCGTCTATTGTTTGGTGGAGAGGGTACAGGAACCTGTTGGAGTGAACAAAAGGCCTACCAATATTTATTGGGGAGGATTAATCATGTTTTTCCACAACTTAAGTCAGTTGACTTAGAGTTTGTTTGGAGTGGTGAAACCGACCTGACCTATAATGGTGCAACCGATTGCCGTAAGTTTGGTGACAATTATCCAATTTATGCGGTGCATGGTTGGAGTGGGCATGGCGTTGCACAAACAGTTCGAATTGGTAAGGCAATTGCAGATGACTTTATTGGAATTTCACACGATTATGAAATGCTGACCAAGATTCCACATAAAGATATTTTATTTGGTCGCGAACTCGCCCCTTTTGCAATTCCGTTAGCCAAAGGCGCATACGAAATTAATGCTTTTTTTAATCCTGCAAAATTGATTTCGTTTTAAGCAATTTTCATTTCAGAAGGCTTGTGGCAACACAGGCCTTTTTAATTACTTATCATTTGATAAACTTGCGTTACAAATTAATAAGAACAAGACTATATTGGTGGGGATGAAAGCTTTAAAATCTAAAGTGTTCATCCTAAATAAAAATATGAGTTGATGAGAAATGCAAAGTAAAAATCCTATTTTAACGCGTGTGGAAACATATGCCGATATTTCTAACCCGATGACTGTTCAAGGAACAGTTCAAAAGTCAGTCATGCTTACTGCAATTGCCGCTGTAGTGGGAATTGTACTGTTCTTTTATGCCGCATTTACGGGCAACGTTACGCTAGCCTATGCTGCAAGCGTGGTGGGTATGTTTGGTGGAATTATCCTTGCTTTAATTACCGTATTTAAACCTGAAACGGCACGTACACTTGCAATACCTTATGCTTTGTTTGAAGGTGCATTTTTAGGTGGAATTTCCTTTGTATTCCAATTGAAATATCCCGGCGCGCCATTACAAGCATTGTTAGCGACTTTTGTGACTAGCTTTGTTTTATTTGGCTTGTATAAATTCCAAATTATTCGTGCCACTGAAAAATTTAAATCTGTGGTGATGTCGGCCACCATTGCCATTGCGATTGTATTTTTTGTTCAAATTATTATGCGTTTACTGTTTAGTTCAAGTATTCCATATATCTTTGAAAGCAATTGGTTAGGATTAGGCTTAGCGGCATTCGTTGCGGTGATTGCATCCCTGAATTTAATTTTAGATTTCGATATGATTGAAAATGCAGCCATGCAACGTGCGCCACAAAGTTTTGAATGGACGTGTGCAATTTCGCTATTGGCAACATTGGTTTGGATGTATATTTCATTCTTGCGTTTAATTGGTTTGGTTCGCGACTAAAATCTGCGAACTTAAAAAAGAAAAATCGCGCCGAATTCGGGGCGATTTTTTATCATAGAAATATGTAAAAAGGCGCATTATGCAATTTCTAAAACTGTAAAGAATTGGCATTATGCATCTTATATTTTGGCTGAGAGAAAATTCATGGCACAAGGATTATTAGCAGGTAAACGTTTCTTGGTTGCAGGTATCGCAAGTAAGTTATCCATTGCATTTGGTATTGCACAAGCTTTACACCGCGAAGGTGCTGAACTGGCATTCACCTATCCAAATGAAAAATTAAAAAAACGTGTAGATGATTTTGCAGCACAATTTGGTTCTAGCTTAGTTTTCCCTTGCGATGTTGCCGTTGATGCAGAAATTGACAGTGCGTTTGCTGAACTTGCCAAACATTGGGATGGTTTAGATGGCGTGATTCATTCCATTGGATTTGCTCCAGCGCATACTTTAGATGGTGACTTTACCGATGTGACCGATCGTGATGGCTTTCGTATTGCACACGATATTAGTGCTTATAGTTTTGTCGCAATGGCACGTGCTGCTAAGCCTTTGCTTCAAGCTCGTCAAGGTTGTTTGCTCACGTTGACCTATCAAGGTTCTGAACGTGTGATGCCAAATTACAACGTGATGGGCATGGCCAAAGCATCGCTTGAAGCAGGTGTGCGTTATTTAGCGTCAAGTTTAGGTGTAGATGGCATTCGTGTAAATGCGATTTCGGCAGGTCCAATCCGTACTTTGGCGGCTTCTGGGATTAAATCTTTCCGTAAGATGCTCGATGTGAATGAAAAAGTATCTCCATTAAAACGTAATGTCACCATTGAGGAAGTGGGGAATGCAGCACTATTCCTTTGCTCACCGTGGGCTTCGGGTATTACGGGCGAAATTATGTATGTTGATGCAGGCTTTAATACCGTTGGCATGAGCGATAGCATGATGGGCGATGATTAATTAGATTCATTGCAAGCATGAAAAAGCCGCTTTTAAAGCGGCTTTTTTATAATGTCGGGTTATGCCAACAATCTTGACATAGCTTCATAACGCTAGAGCGATGCTTTGATAGGACTGCCACCCAAGGCCTGCATCAGTGTCACATAGGCATTGTATTGAGTCTGTTTGCTATTCACTAAAGCCAGACGAGCGGTGCGTGTGGTCTGTTGTTGATCCAGTAAATTCTTCAGTGGAATGGCACCATTCCGATACCGTATCAGCGTTAAACGTTCGGCTTTTTCTGCAAGTGCTAAATTTCGTTGCTGAAATTGCACTTGCTGATCCAGTTCAGTCCGCGCAGAAAGCGAGTTTTCAACATCAGCAAAAGCCTGATAAAGGGTTTGACGATATTGGATAATGGCTTTTTCATAATCCAACTGGCTAATCGCAATATTCTTTTTCATGTCGTTATATTGCAAGAAGGGCAGACTTAAATTTGCACCTAAAGCCAAGATTGGATTTTTGACCAATTCAGTTAAAGAAGTACTGCTTGCACCTAAACTGCCCGTCAAACTAATCGATGGATAATAACTCGCAGTTGTTGCATCTTTTTGCGCAAGCGTCTCTCTTAAGCGTAATTCCGCTGCTTTTAAATCGGGTCGACGCGATAAAATATCTGCAGGTAAACCAGCTGCGATCTGCGGTAATTGGACTTGAGGGAGCTGTTGCGGTTCTTGCACATTTAATTGTTGCACTGGAATATGTAAAAGCACAGCCAACGCTGTTCGGGTTTCGACCAAGCTTTGCTGAATTTGACTTAAATTTGCTTTTTGACTTTGTACAGATTGTTCAGCTTGGGTAAGATCTAGGCCTGACACTGCACCCGCTTTATATTGGCTATTGACTAGGCTATACAGCTTCTCAGAGGTGCTGAGACTTTGTTGTGCAGTGGCTAAACTTTCGTTTAAGTAAGCCAATTGCCAGTACAGTTTAGTGGTGGTTCCAATCAAAGTTTGAGCGGTTGCCTGTAAATCCTCTTCAGTGGCTAAAGCTTCCCATTTTGCAGCTTCAGTTTGGCGTGATAATTTTCCAAATAAATCCAGCTCATAACTGACTCCCGCACTCAGAGATAGCCCGTCGGAACGATCATTTCCCGAATTTAAATCAAACTTGTGACCTGTGGAGACACTTGAATTGACACGTGGACCTTGCTGATCGGCGGCTAAGCCTGCTTTTAATCGTGCTTGTTGAATTGCGATTCCAGCAACGGCTAAATCCGTATTTTTGGCAATCACGTGATCAATCAATTGATTGAGTTGAGTATCACCAAATAATGTCCACCAATGATCTGTATAAGCTTGATGACTCGCTTGTACGTGTTTTTGTTCATATTGGAACTGTGCAGGTGTTTTTACGCTGGGTGCTTGATAAGGTGTTTTCACCATTGCAGCACAGCCCACAAGCGTAGAAGACGTGATCAGCATGGCACATAATGTATTGAGTTTAGATAATGACATGATGAATCCTTTATTCTCTAGACAAGGCTGCGACAGGATCAAGCTGTGCGGCATTTTTGGCAGGTAAAAATCCAAACACCACCCCAATTAAGGTCGAGCAAACAAATGCAGCAATGATAGATGTGGTCGAATACGCCACAGCAAAATTTCCGGCTGCTATTTTGTTGATAAGTTGCCCAAGCCCCAAAGAAAGCAGGACGCCTAATATCCCGCCAATCAGACAGACCAAAATCGCCTCAATCAAAAATTGTTGCAAGATATCACTTTGACGAGCCCCGACAGCCATTCGAACGCCAATTTCTTGGGTTCGCTCAGTCACAGAAACCAGCATAATATTCATCACACCAATTCCACCGACAACTAAAGAAATTACGGCAATCGCTGAAACGAGTAAGGTCATGGTGCTGGTGGTTTTCTCGATGGTCTGACGAATACTGTCACTATTCATGGTAAAAATATCTTGCTGACCATGGCGCAAGGTGAGTAAGTTGACAATGGCGTTTTCGGCTGCACTGGTCGAGTATTGATCATTAATCTGCACAATAATATTGCGCACATGTGCCTGACCTAGCATGCGACTCATCACAGTGGTATAGGGCATATAAACATTCAGGCTATCGTCTGAACCCATGGCACTGGTTTGCGGTGCAACGATGCCTATAATTCGAGCGGGTACACTGCCCAGTAATACGACTTGCCCAATCGGATTGGTACCATCTGCAAAAAATTGTTTTTGGGTATTGGTATCGATGACCACGTCTTGTGTTCTGTCGCGGACACTACGGACATCAAAACTTTGACCATCCTTAAACGTTAAACCTTTTACATCGAAATAGTCATTTCCCACACCATTAATGGTTGCAGTGGCTTCATTTTCCTTATAGCGAATCGTTTTTGAGCTACTGACCATGGGGGTGACTGCTGTAACATAAGGCTGATTGGCTAAAGCATCAGCATCACTCGGAACCAAGGTTTTAAAGTTGGCGGTTTTTGAATTATCACCAAAACCACGCCCCTGAAATACGGTAATGGTGTTGGTACCTAAACTACTAATATTTTGAAGAATTTGTTTTTGTGAACCATTGCCTAATGCAACGACAGTCACGACCGAAGCAATCCCGATGATAATCCCCAGCATGGTCAAAAATGTACGCATACGGTGAGCATTCATTGAAATTAAAGCCATTTGAAAAGCTTCTGATAAACGATCTAGCATCGAACGCAGGGTGGAAACACTTTTTCCTTTGGCTTTTTTGTTGACTAAGGCAGGCGCTGAATCTGAGGAAATGTTTAGCTCAGACGTATATTCGGGTATATTTTGTCGATCAGCGATGATTTCACCATCACTGATTTCAATAATTCGTGTGGCATTTTTCGCAACTTGCATATCATGCGTGACGATAATAACCGTATGCCCAGCCGCATTCAGCTCGCGTAAAATACGCATGACTTCTACGCCACTATGTGAATCGAGTGCACCTGTAGGTTCATCGGCTAAAATAACGTCGCCACCGTTCATTAAAGCACGTGCAATAGAAACACGTTGTTGCTGACCACCTGAAAGCTGGCTGGGTCTGTTTTGGGTTTTACTGCCTAAGCCCAGTTCAGTTAAAAGGGCAGTTGCACGTTGTTTACGTTCGGATGGGTTAACTCCTGCATAGACCGCAGGAACTTCGACATTGCCCTCGGCGGAGAGGTCACCGAGCAAGTGATATCGCTGAAAAATAAAACCAAAGTATTCACGGCGTAATTTAGCAAGTTGGTCTGGTTCAAGTTGACCTGTTTCTTGCCCATTGACTTTATAACTGCCATGCGTTGGACGATCAAGGCAGCCAAGAATGTTCATCAGGGTTGATTTCCCTGAACCTGATTGACCTACAATGGCGACCAACTCACCTTCATAAATGGTGAGATCAATATTTTTTAAGACCTGAATGGTGCTATCACCAGCGGGAAACTCTCGAATCAGATGACTGACTTCAAGCAATGCCTGTTTAGTCATAGTTACATTCCCATTGGCGGGCCATTACGGCGTTTACTGTTTGCTGTCGCCGCAGAGGTATCTGAACTATCGGCAATGACAATTTGATCACCTTGTTTTAAACCTGCTAAGACTTGTGCACTGACCCGATTATTAATTCCAATTAAAACTTGTTTCGCTTGGGCCGGGCCATTTGCTTGTAAGACACGAACCACGCTCAAAGTCGCTTTGCCATCCTCAATTAATTTTTTCTGATCGGCTGTTAAATTTAAACGTTGCAGATGTGGTTTTTTTTGATCATCTTTTTGGTTCGATTGATCTGTAGCTACCGCATTGTTTTTATTTCGATTTGATTGATTCTGTGAGCCTGTCCGATGAGTAGACAATGCAGATGATGGTACCAATAAAGCATTTTTTACCGCATCGAGCACAATATATACTTGCGCGGTCATATCAATGCGTAATTTCCCATCTACATTCGGAACATCGAATAAGGCATTGTAATAAATTGCGGTACTGCTCGATGAGCTAGATGAGTTCGAACTACTGGTTGAGTCGCTTGAAATAGAATCTGGTGCAGGTTCAATTTGACGCAAGGTCGCATAGCGTTTTTTATCATCGCCTAAAGTTGTAAAGTAGACTTGTTGTCCCTTTTCAACTTTCATAATGTCAGCTTCGCTGACTTGCGCTTTAATGGTCATATTTTGCAATTTGGCAATTTTGACAATGGTCGGAGCTGATTGGTTTGCGTTTACTGTTTGACCTTCTTCAGTCACAATCGCAACCACAGTACCGTCAGTCGGGGCGACGATTCGTGTATAACCTGTATTGGTTTGTGCTGTTGCACGTGTCAATTTAGCGGACTCAATTTGAGCATCAATCGCTTTAATTTGGGCTTGGGATGTTTTATATGCCGCTTCAGCCGATTCTAATTCTGCTTTGGATGTCGCATCTTGAGCATACATTTGTTGCTGACGACGATATGCCAACTGCGCTTCAGTGAGGTTCGCTTCTTGTTGTAAACGCTGCGCCGCAAGGTTGCGGATATTGGCTTCTGCTGTTTTTAAGCTATTTTCTTGTGTGGTTGAGTCAATTTGGGCAATCAATTGACCTTGTTTGACTTCATCGCCCAATTGCACATACATTTTTTTGACTTGACCAGAAACCTGTGCGCCCACGCTAATCAGTTTTGTGGCATCTAGGGTTCCGGTTGCCAAAACAGTGTTTTCCAGATCCCCACGACTGACTACTTCGGTAATATATTGGGGCTGTTCTTGTTTAGGCTTAAGGTAATACCATCCAATTGCAATAAGTATGAGAAGAATAACTAGACTGACAAGCAACTTAAAAGGTTTTATTTTCTGCAACATCGCCATAATTCGGATATAAATAGAACAATATGGCAGTATAAAATTTAATTAAGAATAAAACATGAATATTATTTAGAAATCATTCTTATTTTTGAAATAATGGTTGTTGGCATATTTCCACAACGGCTTGCAAGGCCAGTTGTTCGGCATTGTCAGCAGATAATCCTTTAATGGACGCATCCAATTTTAACAGTAAATTTGGCCAACCTAATAATTGCTGTGGTGCTATTCTGCGTAACGCTTGCTGATACAAATGGACTTTGGTTTTCCAAATGCCCAGTTGTAACGCATTCTGCGGTTGTTCAAATAACAGCATCAATAAGCGCATTTCTTTACTGAGTGTCCATAAAATCAGGCTCATGGCTTCGCCAGTTGCGAGTAAATATTGATAAATTTTAATCGCCGTGGCTAAATCGCCTTTGAGTAAGTTATCACTCAAATCATAAAGACTGTAACGAGATTGGTCGTTTAAACAGCTTTGTAAATCTTCAACATGAATTTGGCTATGTTCTGCAAAGGTATCGCTAACGCGGATTAAACTATTTTTGGCAGCCAATAAATTGTGTTCGTGGTGTTCAAGTAACCATTGCCATGCTGCCGAATCGAGGCTGATACCTAATTTTTCCGCTTCAACGGTTAAAATCCGTTGTCGATCTTGCGGATAGGGCGCATTTAAACTCACTAAAACTGCATTGGCTTCAATGAGTTGAAAAAATGCAGATTTTAAACTTTGGTTGTCTTGTTTTGGCATGACCACAACAAGTAAGTTTTGCTCGTTATGTTGTAGGTAATTTTTGAGAAGTTTTAGGCTAGCGGCATCAGGTTTAATTTTGCCATGCGCTTCAATCGCCAATTGCTGCGAAAACAGCGACAAACTATTTAAAGCATTAAAAACGGTTTTCCAATCGGAAACACTTTGTATTTCGTAGCGTTGTCTTTCAATGCCTTGGCGTTGCCAGTGCTGTCGTAGCTGATCTAATAAATTATGTTCTAACAGCGGTTCTTGACCTTGAAGCACCCACGCGCCTTGGGCATTTTCAATTCGTTTGAGTGCTTGCAGATAGTCAATTTTCATAAATCAGTTAAGGAGTTACGCTGCTAGATGGAGTGCTTGTGCTTTGAATTAATGGTAAGCGATTGGTTGAAATTTGGCGAGCCATTTGCTGTGCAACGTCATCAATCAGCATATTAATTAAATAATCTTGTTCGTTATCATCAACGTTGACCGTTGCAACATTATATTGATAGCTTTTGGTACTTGAAATGGTGCGCGGTTCAGTAATTGGCTGACCATTTTTATCTTCGATTTGGAAGGTCACATTCAAATGTAGAAGAACTTCTGCAACACGCCCACTGAGTTTTTGACGGCGGTAGTTATAGTCAATCACATGTAAAGTATATGCTTCGCTATTGTTGTCGAATTTAACTCCATCACCTGTCAGGTAAATTTTAAGCTTATCGCCTAAAACACTTGAGCTAGACGGTAAATTGAGTTTCATGTGTTGATATGCCAATGGTGCGTTATGAGTACCACGGTCAACCAAATGAAATCCACAACCAGTTAAGCCTGCACCTAAGCCGAGTGTGAGTACAATCGCAGCAAAACGAGGGGCGAAGCGCATAGAACATCCTCTACATGTAATGAATCCCCCTCGCGACCGAGGAGGATGGATTCTGCTTGGGGTTAAAAATTACACCACCAAATTGACAAGTTTATTTGGAACAACAATTTCTTTTTTGCTTGGGCCTGTCAAAAATTGTTGAACTTCAGGTAATGCTTTGGCTTGCGCTAATAAATCTTCTTTAGAAATATCAACACTTACCTCTAATTTACCACGAAGCTTACCATTAACTTGTACCACAATTGTTTGCGTGTTACGTGTCAGTGCCGATGGATCGACTTGCGGGAATGCCGCAGAGGTCATATCAATCCCAAATTTAGCCAATAATGCTTGGCTTAAATGCGGTGCAAAAGGCGCAAGTAACGTAAGTAATGTAATGACGGCTTCACGGGCAACGGCTTTGTCATTGTCAGTTTTTGCATCAAATTTACTGATGCTGTTTAACAATTCCATTTGTGCTGCAATGGCGGTATTGAACGCATAACGGCGTTCGATATCATCACCAACTTTAGCAATGGTTTCATGCACTTTACGGCGCAAGTCTTGTGCTTCTTTAGACAGATTTGCCGTATCAATTGCGCTGTTGCTGTCGCCTTGTTCAAGCAAATTGCTGCTTAAACGCCACACGCGTTTTAAGAAACGGTTTGAACCTTCAACCCCTGCATCTGACCATTCTAAAGATTGATCGGGTGGGGCAGCAAACATCATAAATACACGGGCTGTATCTGCACCGTATTGGTCAATAATGGCTTGTGGGTCAACGCCGTTGTTTTTCGACTTCGACATTTTTTCTTGTCCACCGACCACAACGGGTTGTCCATCTGCTTTGTATGTTGCAGATAAAACACGGCCTTTGTCGTCACGTTCAAGTTCGACATCGGCAGGGTTGAACCAAGTTTTTTTGCCTGATTCATCTTCACGGTAGAAGGTGTCTGCAAGCACCATGCCTTGCGTAAGTAAGTTGGCAAAGGGTTCGTTACCTTGTACCACGCCTTCGTCACGCATCAATTTATGGAAGAAACGCGCATACAATAAATGTAAAATCGCATGTTCGACACCACCAATATATTGGTTGACAGGCAACCATGTTTGCGCCGCTTCAGGCTTAATCATGCCTTGTTGATAATCTGGCGATGCATAACGCGCGTAATACCAAGATGATTCAACAAAAGTGTCAAGCGTATCTGTTTCACGTTTTGCTGCTTTACCACAACATGGGCAAGTGGTTTCATAAAACTCTGGCATTTTTGCCAATGGATTACCTGAACCGTCTGGCACCACATCGGTTGGCAAGACGACAGGTAATTGTTCTTCAGGAACAGTGACTTGACCGCAATCGTCACAGTTAATCATTGGAATTGGGCAGCCCCAATAGCGCTGACGCGACACGCCCCAATCGCGTAGACGGAATTGAACTTTTTTGCTTGCAAGTTCTTGAGGCGCTAATTTTTCAATAAAGGCATCGAAGGCTTGTTGGAAGTTGAAGCCATCAAATTCACCTGAATTGACCAACACACCGTCTTTACTGCCGTACCATTCTTGCCAAGTGGTTGCATCAAAATCGGCATCGTCTGCTTTTTTCGCATCAATCACTTGTTGAATTGGCAAACCAAATTTATTGGCAAATTCAAAGTCACGCTCATCGTGCGCGGGTACCGCCATCACTGCACCTGAACCGTAGGTCATTAGCACGTAGTTGGCAATCCACACTTCAACGTTCTGACCTGTAATTGGGTGCTGAACGAATAAACCAGTGGCACGACCTTTTTTCGCGGCTGTGGCTAAATCTGCTTCGGCAACCGAACCGTGACGGCATTCTTCAATAAACGCATTTAATTCTGGGCGCAGTTCAGCCGCTTTTTTCGCTAAAGGATGATCTGCGGCAACGGCAACATACGTCACGCCCATTAAGGTGTCTGGGCGGGTGGTATACACCACCAATGGGTCGGCATAAATGCTGGCATCTGCAGAAGGGAAAGTAATTTCCATGCCTTCAGAGCGACCAATCCAGTTACGTTGCATGGTTAACACTTGCTGCGGCCAACCGTCTTTTAACTGTTCTAAATCGTCTAATAATTCTTGTGCATAATCGGTAATGCGGAAGTAATACATTGGAATATCGCGTTTTTCAACCAATGCACCTGAACGCCAACCACGACCATCCACCACTTGTTCATTGGCCAATACGGTTTGATCGACAGGATCCCAGTTTACGGTTGAAAGCTTGCGATAAATTAAGCCTTTTTTATACAACTGCACAAAAAGCCATTGTTCCCAACGATAATATTCTGGGGTGCAGGTGGCAATTTCACGGTCCCAATCAATGGCTAAACCTAAGCTTTTAAGCTGATTACGCATGTAATCAATATTTTCAAAAGTCCATTTTGCCGGTGCAACTTTATGCGCAATCGCTGCATTTTCTGCCGGTAAACCAAACGCATCCCAACCCATCGGTTGTAATACAGTTTCACCTTTTAAGCGATGAAAACGGCTGATTACATCTCCAATAGTATAGTTACGCACATGCCCCATATGCAGTTTTCCGCTTGGATAGGGAAACATGGAGAGAATATAACGATGTTTCTCTTCTACGGTGTCTGCAACTTTAAAGACTTTGCGATCATTCCAATCTTGTTGGACATGAGGTTCGATCGCACTGGCTTGATATTCAGGGTCAATGTGAGATGTAGTCATAAACTTAATTTGAAAATACAGATAAATTAAAATAGGAGAAGATCATAGCGCAAAACACGTCTAAATGTGAGTGTTGTGCAAAAAATCTAGCAGGATAACGGTATTCTATTGAAGAATACCGCCTAAACATTACTTCGCTTCAGCACTGTTTGGTTGCGTTGGTGCTTTGCTTGGCGCACCTTGAGGCAGCTCAATCACGGTATTGGGGGTATCGCCAGTGGTTTTTTGCGGTTGATTGCTGCCTTGTGGCAATGGTTGTGAGGTTGCTGGTTTATCTTGCGAACTTACGCCTATGCCATAAGTTTGGATTTTTCCATGGTTCTTAATTCCCTTCACTTTGGGTGGCGGTGTCGTTGTATAATGGGTCGATCCTTGAGCATCTACCCATTTGTAATAGTCTTTGGCAAATCCCGTTGTATTGACGGCACTTAAGCCCACCCCGAAACAAAACAGAATCACTGCTTTAATTTTCATATTTCACCCTACGTGAATTGTTATAGATCGTTATTGCTGCATTTTAACGCGCTTTTTTCTGAAAACCTATGTAACGAACAAGATTATTCGATGATTTTTTTTTAAGTGCATGACTAAAAATAAAATAGATTTTTTGAAAAAATGCATCGGAGTCTTGACAATTATGGATGAAACAACAAGAATGCTAGGCTCATTATCTGATCACCCTTCAGATATATGATGCTGCTGCAATAAGCATATGGCTCTAGCCGAGTGATATGTCCAATTATAAATGTGTTTATCCCAACATATTTATTTATGAATACGCCAAACGAACAGCCTGCACTGCTGTGGTGATATTTTTTCTTATTGCAGACCTGATGCATTAAATTTGTGCTATAACAGCATGGTTGTATGAAATTAAAGTTATGGATGTCTCCCATCGCATAACAAAAAAAGATTAGGGTGAATCACGTTGGAACTTTTATCAGGTGGTGAAATGCTCGTTCGCGCCCTTGCGGACGAGGGTGTTGAACATGTTTTTGGTTATCCAGGTGGTGCGGTACTGCACATCTACGATGCGTTGTTTCAACAAGATAAAATTCAGCATTATCTAGTCCGTCACGAACAAGCAGCAGGGCACATGGCCGATGCTTATTCTCGTGTTACGGGTAAAACTGGTGTTGTTTTAGTCACATCAGGCCCCGGCGCAACCAATACAGTCACAGCCATCGCTACGGCGTATATGGATTCAATTCCAATGGTGGTCTTGTCGGGTCAAGTGGCTTCGCACTTAATTGGTGAAGATGCATTTCAGGAAACCGACATGGTTGGGGTATCACGCCCAATTGTGAAACACAGTTTCCAAGTTCGTCATGCCAGCGAAATTCCTGCCATGATTAAAAAAGCATTTTATATCGCAGCAAGTGGCCGTCCTGGACCTGTTGTCATTGATATTCCTAAAGATGCGACCAATCCAGTCGATAAATTTGCCTACGAATACCCAGATAAAGTGAAGATGCGTTCGTATCAACCACCGTATCGCGGTCATTCGGGACAAATTCGTAAAGCGGTAGATGAGTTAATTAGCGCCAAACGCCCAGTTATTTATACTGGTGGTGGTGTAGTACAAGGCAATGCTGCTGCATTACTGACTGAACTTGCACATTTACTCAATTATCCTGTCACCAATACTTTAATGGGCTTAGGTGGCTTTCCGGGTACAGATCCACAATTTGTCGGTATGCTTGGCATGCACGGTTGTTATGAAGCCAATATGGCCATGCATAATGCCGATGTGATTTTTGCAGTGGGTGCGCGTTTTGATGACCGCGTGACCAATAATCCTGCAAAATTCTGTCCAAATGCCAAAGTCATTCATATTGATATTGATCCGGCAACTATTTCTAAAACCATTTCGGCGCATATTCCAATTGTGGGTGCGGTTGAACCGGTTTTACAAGAAATGTTGGCACAGTTGAAACAGTTGGATGTATCGAAGCCAAATCCTGAAGCGTTAGCAAGTTGGTGGGATCAAATTAACGAATGGCGCAAAGTTCATGGTCTACGTTATCAGCCTGCCAATAATGGTGGCATGAAACCACAGCAAGTGGTGGAAGCGCTATATAAAATTACCAATGGCGAAGCGATTATTACCTCGGACGTTGGTCAGCACCAAATGTTTGCTGCGTTGTATTATAAATACGACGAACCGCGTCAATGGATTAATTCGGGTGGTTTAGGCACCATGGGTGTAGGCTTGCCGTATGCGATGGCTGCGAAACTTGCCAAACCTGAAAAAGAAGTGGTGTGTATTACCGGTGAAGCATCTATTCAGATGTGTATTCAAGAGCTTTCGACCTGTAAGCAATATGGCTTGAATTTCAAAATTTTGTGCTTGAATAACCGTGCTTTAGGGATGGTTAAACAATGGCAAGATATGAATTACGAAGGTCGCCATTCAAGTTCTTATGTTGAGTCACTGCCTGATTTTGCCAAATTGATGGAAGCTTATGGGCATGTAGGTATTCAAATTGATCATGCAGATGAGCTTGAATCTAAACTTGCTGAAGCAATGGCGATTAAAGACAAATGCGTGTTTATTAATGTGATGACTGACCGTTCAGAGCATGTTTATCCAATGCTCATTGCAGGACAATCGATGCAAGATATGTGGTTAAGCAAAGGAGAGCATACCTAATGCGTCATATTATTTCGGTGTTGATTGAAAATGAATCGGGTGCGCTGTCTCGTTTAGTGGGTTTATTTAGCCAACGTGGTTACAACATTGAGTCACTTAATGTTGCCCCAACAGAAGATGAAACCTTGTCACGTTTAACCTTAAGCACCTATGGTGATGACCATAAAATTGAACAAATTACCAAACAACTGAATAAATTGGTTGAAGTGGTAAAAGTGGTCGATTTAACTGAAGGTGCGCATATTGAACGTGAGTTGATGCTGATTAAAGTCAAAGCATCGGGTGCAGCACGTGACGAAATTAAGCGCACTGCCGATATTTTCCGTGCCTCAATTGTTGATGTAACCCCAACA
This sequence comes from Acinetobacter sp. MD2(2019), assembly GCF_035615615.1. Taxonomy (NCBI): domain Bacteria; kingdom Pseudomonadati; phylum Pseudomonadota; class Gammaproteobacteria; order Moraxellales; family Moraxellaceae; genus Acinetobacter; species Acinetobacter sp. MD2(2019). The sequence goes on from NZ_VTDU01000005.1 coordinate 82,241, forward strand.
ACGTATACGGTGCAAATTGCAGGAACCACCGAAAAACTCGATGGTTTTATTGATGCTCTAGCTGAAAATACCATTTTAGAAGTGGTGCGTTCTGGTGTATCGGGCATTGCACGTGGCGAAAAAGTTTTAACTGTATAACTGAAATATTTTAGAAAGAATTTTACTGGAGACAACAAATGCAAATTTTTTACGATAAAGACTGCGATTTATCTATCATCCAAGGCAAAAAAGTAGCAATTATTGGCTATGGTTCACAAGGCCATGCACATGCACTTAACCTTAAAGATTCGGGTGTAGATGTAACCGTTGGCTTACGTGCTGGTTCAACATCTTGGAAAAAAGCTGAAAATGCGGGTCTTAAAGTTGCTGAAGTTCCTGCCGCTGTAAAAGGCGCAGACTTGGTAATGATTTTGACACCAGATGAATTCCAGTCACAACTTTATCGCGATGTGATTGAGCCAAACATTAAAGAAGGCGCAACTTTAGCATTTGCGCATGGTTTCTCGGTTCTTTATAACCAAGTTGTTCCACGTAAAGATTTAGACGTGATTATGGTTGCACCAAAAGCACCGGGTCACACTGTACGTTCAGAATTCCAACGTGGTTCAGGTGTACCTGACTTAATCGCGATTCACCAAGATGCGTCTGGTAACGCGCGTAACGTTGCATTATCTTATGCGTCAGGCGTAGGTGGTGGTCGTACCGGTATTATCGAAACTTCATTCCGTGAAGAAACTGAAACTGATTTGTTCGGTGAGCAAGCAGTTCTTTGTGGTGGTGCGGTTGAATTGGTTAAAATGGGCTTTGAAACTTTGGTTGAAGCGGGTTATGCTCCAGAAATGGCGTATTTCGAATGCTTGCACGAACTTAAATTAATTGTTGATTTAATGTTTGAAGGCGGTATCGCGGATATGAACTATTCAGTATCTAATAATGCTGAATATGGCGAATACGTAACAGGCGTTGAAGTGATCAACGAACAATCTCGTGAAGCAATGCGTAATGCCTTGAAACGTATCCAATCGGGTGAATATGCAAAAATGTTCATTCAAGAAGGCGCGTTGAACTATCCTTCTATGACTGCTCGTCGTCGTCAAAATGCGGCGCATGGTATTGAAGTGACTGGTAACAAACTTCGCGCGATGATGCCTTGGATTCAAGCAAACAAAATCGTTGATAAAGAGAAGAACTAATTTCTCGAATCAAACGATTTGAATGCGAAGACCCACTCTAATTGAGTGGGTTTTTTATCTTTATGATTAGGTGTGCAGTTACGTGCCTCAAAAATATGAAAGCAGCACTTGCATATTTTTTCGTACCTTGGATTCAAGCAAACAAAATCGTTGATAAAGAGAAGAACTAATCTCTTGAATCAAATGATTTGAATGCGAAAACCCACTCTAATTGAGTGGGTTTTTTATCTTTATGATTAGGTGTGCAGTTACGTGCCTCAAAAATATGAAAGCAGCACTTTCATATTTTTTCGTACCTTGAATTCAAGCCAATAAAATCGTTGATAAAGAAAAGAACTTAGCTCGAATTTAACTGCACATTTTTATTTTACTTGTTATAAGGCGGCAATGCCTAAATAATGTGCATGCGGTTGCTGTTTAAAATAAGCCCATAATTGATTGCCGAAGTCAAAGTGCCACCATTCAGAAGGTAAATTGCTAAACCCTGCATCTATCATGGCCCAATATAAAATTCTTCGTAATTGCTGTGCCGAATGTTCTGCTGTGATTTCAAGTGCTGCTGTCCAACTTTGCTCAACGGGTGAATCAAAGGCTGTGCCTAAATCTAGTGGGTTGCCATTATCATCACATAAGGTTACATCGACTGAACCGCCGGTCATGTGTGGGCTCGGTTGTTGTGGATCTAGGCTGGGTGCAGAAACAAATAACGAGAGTATTTTTTGTTTTTCTAGCGCAGAGCAGTTGGGGTAACGTTGGCTAATTTCAGCATTAAAACTTTCAACCAGTGCAGCTTGCAGGGTATACGGTCTCCAGCTATCCAGTAGCATTAAATGAATACCTTGCGGTAGATTTTTAGATGCCAGATGCAGTTTTTCTAAAACTTCTTCACGAATATAGAAATCAGTGCTGGCTCCCGTCATTTGCTGATAAAAATAATACGGATGCAAAATGAGATTGCCTTGATTGTGTTGATCAATCTTGATTAAGGCATTGTGATTGTCTTGAATTGGTGTGCGCTGAATTTGATCCCAGTTCACTGTGTCGTGCTGTGGAATTTTACGATTTGAATGAAAATGCAAAGAGGTCGTCATTGTTCTAATACATGGAGTGAGCGATTAAAATACGATGTTTTAAAATTATAAAACGGATGCGCGTATTGCAACATCATGCGCTCAATTGAGTCTAAGCGTATTGGTGGTTCAGCGCAATCAATTTGTATAAAGCAATGAACAGCCCTAAGATTCTCTTAGGGCTGTTCATTAATTACACGCCAGCATCGGTTGGACGGCGCTGTAAATTTAAATAAGAGCGGTTCGGTGCCATATTTAAATTAATATTTTTAGGGGGAATTGCGGATTGGAACCATTTGCGGTAAAGCTTCATCATCTCGCCCGATTTCCATAAGCCAATAATGGTGCTATCTGCCAGCGCCTTAAGTTTTTCATCACCTTTCGGTAGCATAACGGCATACGGTTCTGAAGATAGAACTGGTCCAACAATTTCATAATCATCGGGTTTGGCACTTTTGGCAATTAAGCCCGCTAAAATGTTATCGTCCATCACAAACGCTTCCGATTTACCTTTCACCAGTAAATTAAAGGAATCGTCCATATCGTGACCATAAATTGTGCGTACGGTCACATCTCTACCGCGTGAATCGCGCTTAATGTATTGGGTTGATGTGGTGCCTGCCGAGGTGGAAACCACCTTGTTATTTAAATCTGATAAATCTTCAAAATGCGTGCTCTTTTTAACCGCCATTCTAACTTCGGTGTAATAAAAGTTGGTTGAAAAAGACACTTGTTGTTGGCGCTTGTAAGAGTTTGTGGTTGAGCCACACTCCATATCAATGCGGCCATTCATAATCGCATCCATACGTTGGCCTGGGGTGAGTGGAATGAACTCAATTTTTAAGTTTGGCGCATTTAATTGTTTGCGAATATTGCTAGCAATATTGCGACAAATGTCAATTGCATAGCCTGCGGCAGCACCATTGACCACATAAGAAATCGGCATGGATGTATCGTTGAATCCGATGTTAATTTTTCCACGCTCCTTAATTTGATTTAAGGTGTCGACTGCATAAACTTGGCTTGCCCCAAAAGATAAAGATGCCAATACAACGGTTGTTAGTGTTGATTTTAGAATATTGTTCATGTGTGGCCTTAATTCAGCTTTTATAAAGATAAAAATTGCGCCGAATACTAAGCAAAAGCAGTGCCATTTTAGGCGAATTGCGCTGCTGCCTTGTTTTTTAGTGCTTGATTTTAAAAATGATAATTCCATGTTTTTGCATATGGTTCTTTTTAAGGCAACAGTGGTGTTGTTTTAGTGCAATATAGTTTTTTGCTTTATTTTTGTGCATATGTGGTGCTGGGCTTGGTGTCAGGAAACTGTCATCAGGACATCATGAAACTGCAAAGATTAACTTTTAAGCTGCATGCATAACAACAAAATATCAGGTGATGATGATGTCGCTGAGTCAAGTGTTAAAAGGTCAGTCGAATTTTTGGAATATCTTCGGATTAAAGTCCATTCATAATGTACATGCAATACAACTCCCCCTAGTTTCCGATCAAAAATTAAAGATTGCAATAGTGACTGAAACATGGCCACCCGAATTGAATGGTGTGGCGCAATCACTGATGCATTTGTGCCAAGGTTTACAGCAAAAAGGGCATCAAATTTTATTGATTCGTCCTGAACAAAGTCACACGACCGAGCAGTTTATTCCCGATCAACAATGTTTGGTCGCTGCGCAGCGCTTACCGAAATATCCAAATTTAAGTTTTGGCATGCCGCAGTATCGTAAAGTCCGCCAAGCCATTAAAACATTTCAACCCGATATTATTCATGTGGTCACGGAAGGTCCTTTGGGCTTATTGGGTTTACAACTTGCCCACTTAGAACGCATTCCGTTATCGAGTGGTTTTCATTCGCCCTTTGATGAGTTTAGCCGCTTTTTTGATTTGGCTTTTTTGGTGAAGCCAATCCAGCATTATCTGCGTTGGTTTCATAATCAAACCCAATTAACCTGTGTGCCCAGCCCACATACTGCGGATGCACTACGTCAATATGGGGTTCAATGTCCTTTGGCTGTGGTTGGGCGTGGCGTGGATTCACAGCATTTTTCACCTACTTTTCGTTCGGATGCGCTGCGTCAATCGTGGCAAGCCGATGAACAAACCACGGTTATGTTGTCGGTTGGGCGGTTGTCGCCTGAAAAGCAAATTGATGATGTTATTGCCGCTTATATTGCACAAAAACAGCAGGGCGTTGAACACTTAAAATTGGTGATTGTTGGTGATGGCCCTGATCGGGCGCGGTTAGAAAAACTAGCCGAGCTGCATGATGTGATTTTTACAGGAGCACTTCGCGGGAAAAAACTTGCCGAAGCCTATGCGAGTGCTGATGTATTTGTATTTCCAAGTCAGGTTGAAACCTTTGGCAATGTGGTTTTGGAGGCAATGGCCAGTGGTTTGCCTGTGGTGGCGTACGATTATGCCTGCGCTCATCAATATCTTGAACATACCGTTACCGGTTGGAAAATTCCTTTGCAACAGCCAAAGTTATTTCAACAACAACTGGCACAGTTTCCAAGCTTAAAACAATTACATGCCATGGGGCGGCGGGCGCATCTTGCAGTACAACATGTGGGATGGGCGCATCCTGTTCGGCAATTTGAGCAAGCATTACAAGGTGTGGTGCAGCGCTTTCATTATGGTTTCACTTAAATTTAGGTGGCGTATATGAATATGCAGAATTTAAAAATAAAAATTTTGGCGCTCGATTTACAAGGCTGCTTGTATTTAAATCATTTCTCGCAATTTTCTAAAGTCAGCTTGTTTTTTAAGTGGGTGAGTCGCTTAGGTGATGGTTGGTTTTGGGCTGCAATGCTGTTGCTGACAGCCTTGATGCAAGCGTGGCAGAGTGTTTTGCCTGTGCTGTATATTTTAATCACAACCTTATTTTCAACAACGGTTTATAAATTATTAAAACGCAAAACCGTCAGACCGCGGCCGTATCAGGTTCATCAAGTGATTGTTTTGGGTGAGCGCCCGCTCGATCATTTTAGTTTTCCCTCTGGACATACTCAACATGCAGTGATGTTTAGCTGTATTTTGGGTGCAATTGAGCCTCTCTTATTAATTCTGATGCTGCCATTTACCTTGTTGGTTGGGCTATCAAGAATGGTTTTGGGGCTACATTATCCAAGCGATGTGCTGATGGGTGCGACATTAGGTGTATGTATTGCAGGCTTGAGTTTGTGGTTGGCACCAATTTATGCAATACAACTCTAAGCTGCACCCCGATACAAAATTTTGTTAAAGTAGCCCATTGGTTATGCTTAGGGAATAAATATGGCTTTACGTTGGTCAGACAGTATTGATATTGCAATTGAATTATTAGAAGCGCATCCAGAGGTTGATCCGCAGTGGGTGCGCTTTACCGATTTACACGCATGGGTATGTGCTTTACCCGATTTTGGTGATGATCCGCAGAAGTCGACCGAAGGTTTACTCGAAGCCATTCAGATGGCTTGGATTGATGAAGCCAATTAAAACTGTAAAAAATTAAACTTTTACATATTAACTGCTGATTATTCCCCTATTCATGGGTATAATGCGGCAAAAATTTATCTCTAATATTTGAGTTGAGGAGCCTAATCATGGCAATTGAACGTACTTTATCGATTGTAAAACCAGACGCAGTTGCAAAAAACCACATCGGTGACATTTTTGCACGTTTTGAAAAATCTGGTCTTAAAGTTGTTGCAACTAAAATGAAACACCTTTCTCAAGCTGAAGCTGAAGGCTTCTACGCTGAGCACAAAGAACGTGGTTTCTTTGCTGATTTAGTTGCGTTCATGACTTCTGGTCCAGTCGTTGTGTCTGTACTTGAAGGCGAAAACGCTGTACTTGCTCACCGTGAAATTTTAGGTGCGACAAACCCTAAAGAAGCGGCTCCTGGTACAATCCGTGCAGATTTCGCTGTAAGCATCGACGAAAATGCTGCTCACGGTTCTGACTCTGTAGAATCTGCTGCACGTGAAGTGTCTTACTTCTTTGCTCAAACAGAAGTTTGCCCACGTACTCGTTAATCGAGATACTTAAAACCAGATAAGTGTTATACTGCTTATCTGGTTTTTTTATTCCTTAAATTTCTCTGACTGCTTGAACAGTCCTTTTTTTCTCCTCAATCGTGTTTAGGTATTTACATATGGCTATTGAAGCAGTGGGTTCGTCTTTGGTTTTAGATGAGCAGAACAACACCGCCACATTGCAACAACCTGCAACGCCTGTGCAAAAAGTCAATTTGCTTGGGATGTCACGGGTTGAACTTGAACAATTTTTTGAAAAAATGGGTGAGAAGAAGTTCCGTGCCGGTCAGGTGATGAAATGGATTCATCAGTATTTTGTGACTGATTTTGCTGAAATGACCAATATTTCAGGCAAATTAAGAGAAAAACTAGAAGCAAAATGTGAAATTAAAGCGCCAGAAGTGGTGCATCGTAACTATTCTAAAGATGGAACCCGTAAATGGGTGTTTCGTGTTGGTGATGGCGCAGGTTCTTTGGTTGAAACCGTGCTTATTCCTGCCGAAGATAAAACCGGTTCACGTAAAACCTTATGTATTTCTTCCCAAGTGGGCTGTGCACTCGATTGTTCATTTTGTTCAACCGGTAAGCAAGGTTTCCAGCGCGATTTATTACCCGATGAAATTATTGGGCAGCTTTGGGTCGCAAACCAGTCGTATATGGAAGATGTGCCTGTAGCAGAGCGTGAGCGTTCAGTCACCAATGTGGTGATGATGGGCATGGGTGAGCCATTACTCAATTATGACGCTGTTTTAAGTTCGATGACCATTATGTTAGATGACTTTGCTTATGGCATGTCGAAGCGCCGCGTGACTTTATCAACGTCAGGTGTTGTGCCGAAAATTGACCAACTTGCACAAGATATTGATGTTGCTTTGGCAATCTCATTACATGCACCCAATGACGAACTGCGTAATGAATTGGTGCCAATTAATAAAAAATATCCATTAGAACAACTCATTGCTGCGTGTCAGCGCTATATTACTAAAGATGGTAATGAAAGCTCACGTAAGCATGTGACCATTGAATACGTGATGTTGGATGGCGTGAATGATCATCCTGAACATGCACAACAAATGATTAAACTGTTGAAAAATTTACCAAGTAAAATTAACTTAATTCCATTCAATCCATTTCCGCATGCGCCTTATGGACGTTCAAGCCGAAACCGAATTATTGCTTTTCAAAAGACCTTGTCGGATGCTGGTTTTGTTTGTACGATTCGTCAAACACGTGGCGATGATATTGATGCAGCATGTGGTCAATTGGTTGGGCAAGTGGCAGACCGTACTCGCCGTGCTGCACAATGGCAAAAGAAAATTTCTGAGAAGAATGAGATTATGCGCTCTCAGGGGTGATTCTCAAGTTTAGGGGTAATTTGAGTGTGAAAAATAACAGCATAAAACAGATGGCTGCATTGGTGGGGCTTGGGATTTTTACCTTGGGTTTACAAGGTTGTCAGGGGCTCACCATTACAACAAAAGATCAGCAAAAAAATTATCCTGATATGAGTGTACAGCCGACCAAGTTTAAAAAAGACCCGAAAAAGGCGGCTGAAATTCGAACTCAAATTGCAGCAGAATATTTACGTAATGGTGAATTAGATGCGGCAAAACGTGCATTAGATGAAGTCTTTGAACAAGACAGCCGTAATGTGCAAGCCAATATGCTGATGGGCATTTTGCTACAACAAGAAGGCAGCCCTGAAAATTTAGCCAAAGCAGACAGTTATTTTAAACGTGCAATCTCTTTAGACTCGACCGATGCACAAACCCGTAACAATTATGGGCGTTACCTGTTTCAATTGGGTCGTTATAATGAGGCGCTCGAACAGCTAAAAATTGCAGGTTCAACCTTAGGGTATGAGCAGCGCGGAATGGCGCTTGAAAACCTTGGACAAGCATATATGAAGCTTGGTGATGTGTCGAATGCTGAAAAAACATTCAAACAGGCATTGCAAGTCAATCAAAGCTCAAGTGTTTCAATGTTAGAGTTAGCGGAAATTTTTTACCTGCGCCAAGACAAGGCTTCTGCAAATGATGCTTACGATACCTATGTGCGTATCGTTGGCAGTAAAAATCAGTCTGCGCGTGGGCTATGGGTCGGTATTCGCATTATGCGTGCAAATGGTGATAACATGAGCATGCAGGTCTTGGTGAACCAATTAAGGGCATTATTCCCTGAAAGCCAAGAATATCAACGTTATTTGCAATTACAGTACAGTACTGAGGCGGTATGGAAGTAAATCCAAATTCACAACAATCGACGGCTACCCCAACAACCCCTAATACATTAGGCAATGTTCAACGTCCAGGTGAATATTTACGTCATATTCGTCTTAATCAAAAACGCGAGTTGGCTGACGTATCTAAAGCATTAAGCTTGCCTGTAAAAACATTGGAAGCTTTAGAAAAAGACGATTATAAATCGTTGCCTGAAGCCACCTTTATTAAAGGCTATTATCGCACCTACGCAAAATTTTTAGATGTCGATGCTTCGACCATTATTCAGCGTTTTGACGAAATTTATGCCAACGATACCGGCTTATTGCCGAATCATGCCTTAAAAGATTCTCCAATTAAAATTATGGGGAAATTGCAAGGCTCGAATAGCGATCGCAATAAAAAATGGTTAAAACGCGCAGCCTATCTGGTCGGTGCGTTAGTGCTATTGGCGTTGGTGGTGATGGGCATTCAAAAGTGGTCGGCGAAGCACCGCCAAGCGGCACAACCTGCTGCGGGTCAACAGACGAATACTGAAGTGCTTTCGGTCGATCAAAATGCATCGACAGCCAGTGGTGATGAATTGGTGCTTAAATTTGCTCGTCCAACATCGGTCAATATTGTCGATTCGACTGGCAAAGTACTTGCAAGTGGTCGTCAGGCCGACAGTTTGGATTTAAAAGGTGTTTCACCTTTTCAAATTCGTTTAGATGATGCAGAAGCTGTGGCTTCATTAAGTTTAAATAATGAAGTGATTTCATTGTCACCTTATACGGTGAATGGCAAAGCAGATTTCCGTCTGTCACGTTAACCGATTAAAGCCGAGCTGAGTCATGATAGAAAATCCAATTAAACGCCGCCCAACACGTAAAATTCGTGTTGGCTCGGTATATGTGGGTGGTGATGCGCCAATCAGCATTCAAAGCATGACCAATACTGAAACATGCGATGTCGATGCAACTGTGGCGCAGATTCAGCGCTGTGCAGATGCCGGTGCAGACATCATGCGGGTTTCAGTGCCGACGATGGAAGCTGCCGAAGCCTTTGGTGCGATTCGTAAACGCGTGACTGTGCCATTGGTTGCAGATATTCATTTCGATCATCGTATTGCGCTTGCCGTTGCCGATTATGGCGCAGATTGTTTGCGAATTAACCCAGGTAATATTGGTTCAGATCAAAAAGTACGTGAGGTGGTTGCTGCGGCACGCCATCATGGTATTTCTATCCGTATTGGTGTAAATGCGGGTTCACTTGAAAAAGATTTGCAAAAAAAATATGGCGAACCGACAGGGCAGGCGTTGCTTGAGTCGGCAATGCGCCATATTGATATTTTAGACCGTTTAGATTTTCACGAATTTAAAGTCAGCGTAAAAGCCTCGAATGTATTTTTAACCCTCGATGCATATCGCTTGTTGTCGCAACAAATTGATAATCCACTGCATTTGGGTGTCACCGAAGCGGGTATTTATCGGACCGGTTCAATTAAATCTGCGGTGGCTTTGGGTGGTTTGCTCATGGAAGGCATTGGTGACACCATGCGTATTTCATTGGCGGCAGAGCCTGAAGAGGAAGTTAAAATTGGTTTTGATATTTTAAAATCATTAAGTTTACGCTCGAACGGCATTAACTTTATTGCGTGCCCAAGTTGTTCACGTCAAGAATTTAACGTGATTCAAGTGATGCAAGCGTTAGAAGCACGTTTAGAAGATGTGCGCACGCCGATGGATGTGTCGGTGATTGGCTGTAAAGTCAATGGGCCGGGTGAAGCCAAAGAAGCCGATATTGGTGTGGTGGGGGCAAGTCCACGTTCATTGGTGTATCGAAATGGTGAAAAAAGCCATTTAATTGATACCCATCAATTGGTTGATGAAATTGAAAGTATGGTTCGTCAACGTGTTCAAAAGCTTGAAGAAGCGAAAGCCAAAGAAATTATTCGTACCAGTTTTGAGTAAGTCATGAGTTCAATTGTTGCTATTAAAGGTTTTAACGACATTCTGCCAACGCAAACACCTGCGTGGAGACGTTTGGAACAGCATTTATCTGCGTTGATGGATGCGTACGGCTATCAGCAAATTCGCTTGCCGATTGTTGAGCATACGGGCTTGTTTAAACGTGCAATTGGTGATGCCACCGATATCGTTGAAAAAGAAATGTACACCTTTTTTGATAAAGGCAATCCACCTGAATCTTTGACTTTACGTCCTGAAGGGACTGCCGGTTGTGTTCGCGCCATGCTTGAAAATAACTTGCTGCGCGGTGCAACACCACGTGTTTGGTATATCGGGCCAATGTTCCGTTATGAAAAACCGCAAAAAGGCCGTTATCGTCAATTTCACCAATTTGGGGTAGAAACCTTTGGTGTAGCAACACCTGATATTGACGCAGAGCTCATTTTAATGACCGCGCGTTTATGGAAACGCATGGGTGTGTTAGATAAAGTTCAATTAGAATTAAATACCTTGGGCGAGATGGATGAGCGTAATGAATATCGTCAAGCCTTGGTGGAGTTTTTAACTGCGCATAAAGAGGAGTTAGATGAAGATTCTCAGCGCCGTTTAACCACCAACCCACTGCGTATCTTAGATTCTAAAAATGAACGCACACAGCAAATTTTAGAACATGCACCGAAATTGCATGACTTCTTAAAAGAAGACAGCTTGCAGCACTTTTCACAATTACAGCAATATTTAAGCGATGCAGGTATTGCATTTGTCATCAACCAAAAATTGGTTCGTGGCTTAGATTATTACAACAAAACTGTGTTTGAATGGACCACTACCTTCTTAGGTTCACAAGGTACAGTGTGTGCCGGTGGTCGTTACGATGGTTTGGTGGGTCAGTTAAAAGGCAAGCCTGACCAGTCAGTTCCTGCAGTAGGTTTTGCGATGGGAATGGAGCGTTTATTGTTGTTGCTTGAGCAAGTAGAAGCACAACAAGCCGCGCGTGATTGTGAAGTGTTCTTATTGGCAGATCCTGCTTATCAAGGTAAAGCGTTGCTGTGGGCCGAGCAATTGCGTGATCAGCTGGAACAATCAGGTGCGTCAATTCGTCTTAAAACGGGTTCACAAGGTAGTTTGAAAAGCCAAATGAAAAAGGCCGATCAATCCGGTGCTGTTTTTGCACTTATTTTAGGTGAACGCGAATGGGAAAGTCAGCAGGTTGCGCTTAAAACCTTGGCAACTGCGGAACAAAAAGACTTGGCAATTGCCGATGTTCTTCCATTTTTAATGCAATATTTTGCTCAATAATTTATAGATTTAGCCAAAAAGGATCATGCAATGAATGCGCTAACAGAAGATGAGCAGCTTGATAATCTTAAATCATTTACGAAAAAATATGGTTCTGCGGCGGTAAGCGGCGTTCTAATTGCGCTCATTGCTTTTTTTGGTTGGAACTATTGGCAGAACAAAAAACATCATCGTTTGCAAAATGAAACTGCACGAGTTCAGCAGTTGATCGATCAAGCACAAAGTGCGGCGGGCGATACAAAAGCCTATACGCAGCTTGCACCGATTGCTGACACTGTGTTTAAAAAAGCGCCTGACTCAGCACAAGCCATTCAAGCTCAATTTGTCATGGCGAAAGTGGCTTTTGATCAAGGCAACTATGCTGCTGCAGAGCGTGAATTGAAAAAAGTGCAAGCTTCAAAAGTGGATGATGAAGGTTTGTTACAGTTGGTCAATCTTCGTTTGGCATATGCGCAAACAGCACAAAAAAAATATGACGATGCGTTAAAAACCTTAGATTTAGTCACTGTTGATGCATTTAAGGCGTCTGCAGATGAAGCACGTGGTGATATTTTTGTTGCTAAAAATGATATGGCGAATGCTAAGAAAGTGTATCAAAGTGCATGGGATGCAACAATTGCCCGTAAACAAGAACGACAAATTTTACAAATTAAACTCGAAAGTGTTGGCGTTTTAGTTGATGATCAAAACATTGAACGCCCAATTTTGAAAACACAGGTGGATGAGTCTTAAAATGGATAAAAAATTTACACTCCCGTTTGCACTAACAATCGTTGCTGCTGCATTGGTTGGTTGCTCATCAAATAAAGTCAAAGAAGAAAACACCAAGCCCAATGCATTGCCGAAATTGGTGCAATCGAAACAATTGGTTCCTGTATTCTCACAAAGTGTGACTGCAAGCAATAAAAATGACGATTTGAACTTACAAATTGCAGCCGATCAAGGGGTATTGTTTATTGCAGACCCGAAAGGAATTGTTGAAGCCTACAAAGGCAAACAACGCCTATGGTCAACCAAAGTCTCTAAAGACGAAGGCTTAAGTGCAGGCGTTGAAGCTGCAGATGGCGTGGTGATTGTTGGAAATCAAAAAGGTCAATTAATTGCCTTAGACCAAACTAGCGGTCAGGTAAAATGGACGGCACAGCTTTCTGGTTCAATTATTACTGCCTCTCATATTCAAGCGGGTCGTGTAATTACTGTAAGTAACGATGGTAATGTTTATGCGCACGATGAAAATTCTGGCCAGCAATTATGGACGTATCGTTTACCGAATGTGCCATTAAGCTTACGTGGTCAGGCAGCACCCGTTCAGCTCGACCCAAATAACGTGCTGATTGCCACTGCAAATTCATATGTTTACGGTATTGATGTGATTAGTGGCGTGCCGCGTTTACAACGCCGCGTTGCTGTTGCAGAAGGACGTTCCGATGTACAGCGTTTAAATAGCGTGAGTACACCTGTTATGATGGGACAGTTTATGGTCACAACCAGCTATCAAGGCCAAGTGACTGTGACTGACCTTCAGCAACAACAAGTGGTTTGGAGCGATGATGTGAGTAGCCGTCAGCGCCCTGAAGTCACTCAAAGCAAAGTCTTTGTTAGTACCGATGATGGTAAAGTGATTGCTTATGATTTAATGAGTGGTCAAAAATTATGGGAAAATGACCAACTGTTACGCCGTAATTTAAGTAATCCTGTATTGCTCGGTTCAGACCTTGTAGTGGGTGACTTTGATGGCGTCTTAAGTCTAATTGACCCGAACACTGGTAATTTAATTGGTCGATCGAACACCAAAGGACAAGTAAGTTCTTTGCGTGTGATTGACAATCAACTTTATGTTTCAACTCAAAAAGGCGCGTTAAGCGTTTGGCAGAATCGTTAATCTATGAAACCCGTTATTGCGCTGATTGGGCGTCCGAATGTTGGAAAATCAACATTATTTAATCAAATCACAAAAAGTCGTGATGCACTTGTTGCTGACTTCGCGGGCCTGACGCGCGACCGAAAATATGGTGATGCGGTTTATCAAAACAAATCATTTATTGTGGTTGACACCGGCGGTATTGGTGAAAATGAAGGCGGTATTGACTCTTACATGGCTGAGCAGTCAAAAACAGCCATTCATGAAGCTGACATTATTGTTTTTGTGGTCGATGCGCGTGCGGGTTTATTGGCGTCTGACGAGCAAATCGCGCGTGAATTACGTACTTTGGGCAAAAAAGTATACTTGGTTGCCAACAAAGTCGATGGTGTGCATGCTGAAGCGGCTTTAGTTGAGTTTTATAAACTGGGTATGGGCGAACCAATGCAAGTGGCTGCAAGTCACGGGCGTGGTGTGCAGCAAATGCTTGAAGATGTATTGGCTGATGTACCGGAAGATGAAAATCCAGAACTGCATGACAAAAATACAGGCTTGCGTTTAGCCATTATTGGTCGTCCAAATGTGGGTAAATCAACATTAGTTAACCGTTTGTTGGGTGAAGACCGTGTGGTTGCATTTGACCAACCGGGCACAACGCGTGATTCTATTTATATTCCCTTTGAACGCGATAGTCGTCAATACACTTTAATTGATACCGCAGGTGTGCGTCGTAAAGGTAAAGTGGATGAAATGATTGAGAAGTTCTCAATTGTGAAAACGCTTCAAGCCATGAAAGATGCACATGTGGTTGTGGTTGTGGTGGATGCACGCGAAGGCATTGTAGAACAAGATTTACATTTAATTGGTTACGCTTTAGAAGCAGGTCGTGCCATGGTTATTGCCATTAATAAATGGGATAACATGACCGAATACGACCGTAAGCAATGTAAGTTAGATGTAGAGCGCCGTTTTGACTTTATTCCTTGGGCGAAAATCCATTTAATTTCAGCATTACATGGTACAGGTGTAGGCGAGCTTTATCCTTCAATTCACCGTGCTTATGAATCTGCAAATTTGAAAGTTTCACCTGCGAAATTAACTCAGATTCTTAATGATGCAACCGATGCGCACCAACCACCAATGATTTCGGGCAAACGTATTAAAATGCGTTATGCACACATGGGCGGACAAAACCCACCAACGATTGTTATTCATGGTAATAAGGTTGATAAAACCCCTGCGGATTATCGTCGTTATTTAGAAAATGTGTTCCGTAAAGTCTATAAACTGGAAGGAACACCTGTTCGTGTTGACTTTAAAACTTCTGAAAATCCATTTGAAGGGCGTAAATCGCAAGTGGATGAACGCGTCGCTGCACGTAAGCGCCGTTATGTTCAGAAATTTAAAAAGGCTGAAAAGAAATATAAGCGTTAATTTTGAATTAAAAAAAGCTATCGATGGATAGCTTTTTTTATATGAAAGATATTAGGTTATTTATTTTTTGTGATTTTTTGGCTGTTTTTAGATCAATTGAGTAGCTATGAATCACCGCTTAAGTTTGCATTTACAATTAGCCATGCGAAATGAGAATAATTAAATGTATTTTTTGTTAATTTAACCATGACTTTTCTTTATAATAGCGTGGTTTTTAGTTTCAGCTTTAGGGTCGCGTGGTGCATTTACAATTACAGCAGCTTTATGCAACAACATCATGCTCAGACCTGAGGTTGCTAAATCATGTCCCTGCTATGCAACGCCGCCGTCTTTCAGCTTTGGCAAAACTGGCATTTAATAGTGTGCTGCAAGCCGCCGATTCACATCAGTTTGACTATATCGTTTGGGTGTCTAAATTTGGCGATGAACAAAAAACTTTAGATATTCTCAGAGATATTTTAACGGATCAAACGCCATCACCTACGCAGTTTTCTACCTCGGTACATAATGCGATTGCTGGTTTGTACTCTATTCTATTTCAAGATGCGACCCCATCGACCAGTTTAAGCTGTTCTTGGGAAGAGGCCATGATAGAAGCGTATGCTTTTTTAAAAACACAGCCTCATGCGCAGTCGGTGTTGGTCGTTTACTATGATGCACCATTGCCCGACATTTATGCCAATAGAGAAACTCAAGAAGCTTATTCTATGGCGGCTATTGTGAGTTTAAGTACACCGAATATTTGTTTAGATATCAAAAATATGTCTGCGCAAACAATACAACAGCCTCAGCTATTCTTTAATTTTTGGCAAAATCAGACACAAGAAGAACTGGGGTTGTGGCAAAAATGTTAAATTTAAAATACAAAAAGAAAATCAATTATGCTTGGCGAATGCTGGCAACCAGTTTTAGCTTTACCAGTTTTGGTGTGGGTGGTTTAGCTGTAGGTTGTATCATTGCACCTGTTGTGAAGCGCTATACGTCAGATCCAGAAAAACGTATTCATTTAACCCAACAAGTGATACGACATAGTTTTCATGGGTTTATTGAAATGATGACCAAATTGGGAATCATGACCTACAGTGTTGAAGGGCTTGAAAAATTACAAAATAGTCAGGGTGAATTATTAATTGCCAATCATCCCACCTTAATTGATGTGGTGTTGTTGATTGGATTAATGCCAAAAGCCAATTGTGTTGTTAAGCAAGGATTATGGCGTAATCCATTTACCCGTGGCCCAGTACAAAATGCAAAATATATTTTAAATGAAGGCTCTGAGCAATTTATTCAGGACTGTGTACAGCGATTACAAGAACCCGATGCTGCTTCGTTAATTATTTTTCCAGAAGGAACACGCACAGCAGAAAATCATATCATTAATGATTTTCAGCGCGGTGCTGCCAATATTGCTTTACGTGCGCAAGTGCCGATTCGACCTGTACTTATACGCTGCACGCCATCCACATTAACTAAAAATGAAAAGTGGTATCACATTCCTTCTCAGGCATTTCATATACAAATTGATGTTTTAGACCCCGTACATGTGACCGATGCTTTAAATGAGCTTGAAGTAACACCCAAAAATGTACGCCTATTAAATCAATTTTTTTATCATCTATTTAAAGGAGCATTGAGTAAACATGAGCAATCTTGCTGATGAGCTAAAACAAATGATTATTGATGTTTTGGTGTTAGAAGACATTTCTATTGCGGATATTCAGGATGAAGCACCGCTATTTAATGAAGGTTTAGGCTTAGATTCAATTGATGCCCTAGAGCTCGGTTTGGCGTTAAAAAAACGCTATAACATTCACTTGAGTGCTGAATCTGAGGATACTAAAAAATATTTTCAGTCTATTCAAAGTCTCGTTAAATTAGTAGAAATGCAGGCAAAATAAGGAATTATCATGTTAACTCAAGAACATATATTGGAACAGTTGCGTGCATGGATGGACGAATTATTTGAAATTGAGCCTGAAAAAATTCAGCCAGATTCTAATTTATATTCCGACCTCGATGTCGACAGTATTGATGCGGTAGATTTGATTGTTAAAATTAAGCAATTAACGGGCAAGCAAGTACAGCCTGAAGATTTTAAAAATGTGCGCACCATACAAGATGTTGTCGTTGTGATTCAGAACATGACCAAATAATGTCTAAGCTCATCAAACTATTCACAGCTTTAATTTTGATTGCCTATCCCTTTTTAGTGGGATGGAGTTTGTCACATGGAAAGCTGTGGGAGATGAGTATTGCGCTGATGATTCTGGGCATCGTCCGTTATTGGACAGGGCGAAACAGCCCCATGCTGCCTTTGACGTATTTGGCGATTTTAGCAGGTGGCTTAAGTTTGGTGTTTAAAGATCAGACTTGGTTAAAGTTTTATCCTGTGGCGATGAGCTTAGGTTCGCTCAGTATTTTTCTACTGACATTATGGCGACCACCATCGATGATTGAGCGCTTTGCACGCGTGTTTGAACCCAATCTGCCTGAATCGGGTGTGCAATGGACGCGTAAAGTGACTATGGTTTGGTGCGGTTTTTTTTTAATCAATGCACTGATTGCACTGTATACCGTTTTCTTCGCACCAATGAAAATATGGGTGCTTTATAATGGATTCATCTCTTACTTGTTGATGGGTGGTTTACTTGTTGGCGAGTTTATTTTGCGTAAATATCAACAAAGAAAGCATTAAAAATGAAACTTTGCCATTTTAACGATTATTTAACTGCAGACACAATTTTGTGTTTTGATGCAGAATTACAAACTATTTCATTTTCTCGTTTTTGGCAAGATGTCAGCCATCAAGCTACTGCAATTTCAGCATTCAAAGCGACAGCTTTTGCCTTGTGGGAACCAGATAGTTACGAATTTTTGGTCTTGTTCTTTGCGTGTTTATATGCAAAAAAACGCTTAATTTTACCGCCCAATCGTGTGCCACAATTACAGCAACAACTTGCCGAAGAGGGCATCGAGTTTATTCAACGCCAAGAGTGTGCTAATGCACCCAACATCCAGCCTTTTACCGATGAAGACTTGAGTCAAAGCCAAATTGTATTTTTTACTTCTGGGTCGACTGGCGAACCTAAAAAAATTCATCGTACCTTGCAGCAGTTATTATCTGAAGTGCAAGGGCTTGCGCAGAGTTTTAACTTACCCGCTCAGGCTGTGGCGATTGCCACCGTAAGTCATCAGCATATTTACGGTTTGCTGTTTAAAGTGCTATTGCCACTTGCCACGGGACGCGCATTTTATCGCGAGCAATTTATTTACCCAGAATATGTGGTGCAATTACAGCAACAATTAAATGCCTTGCAATTGAGTAATTATTTGGTGACCAGCCCAGCATTATTAAAACGCTGGTCGGCAGAGCTTCAGTTGCAGCATTGTGTAGCCTTGTATTCATCGGGTGGAAAGCTTGATTCAGGCATTCGTGGAAATATTAATGTGACGGTGACAGAAGTCTTTGGCAGTTCTGAAACTGGTGGCATTGCTTATCGCCATGCCGATGACGCACTTTGGCAACCATTTGCCGATGTTGATGTGTCAAGCGATGCACAACAGCAATTGTCTATTCGAAGTTTGCATGCTTGTGATACAACTGATTGGGTGGCCACCGGCGATCGTGTTGAATTAATCCAACACGATGATTTAAAAAGTCCTTTTCGATTGTTGGGGCGAGTTGATCGAATTGTAAAGCTGGAAGAAAAACGCTTAAGTTTGGATGAAATTGAGCATAAAATTGAAGCGTTGAGTCAAATTAATCAATGTCATGTTTTACTTGTGCCGCATGAGCAGCGTGAATTGTTGGCATGTGTTGTCGCCTTAAATGAAGACGAAATGTTATCGCTGCAGCAGCAGGGCAAGCACAGCTATGTGCGTCAGCTAAAACAACAATTGCAAACGGTATTAGAACCGATTGCGATTCCTCGGCAATGGCGTTTTTTATCGCAACTTCCACGCAATAGCCAATCTAAATTAAATAAGCAAGATATGACCAATCTATTTCAAGATGCCCAATATCCGGTGGTGTTAAGTTACCAACAGCACACCGATCAGGCGATTTATCAGCTTGAGTTTCCACCAGAGTTAATTTGCTTTAAAGGGCATTTCCCGAATCAACCGATTTATCCCGGTGTGGGTCAAATTGCGTTTTTACGCCATTTTTCGATGAATACTTGGGCCGATTTAGGCCAATGTTTGGGATTTGAACAGCTTAAATTTCAAGATTTAATTTGCCCACATTTTGTTTTAACGCTGACCTTGGTGCGTAAACAACATAAGGTCAGTTTTGAGCTTAAACACCAAGACAAAGCCATTGCATCTGGGCGATTATTGTTTGCCTGTCAAGAGAGTACGCCGTGATGACACATCGTATTGTTTGCGTGATTCCTGTTTATAACCATCCGCATTATCTTGTCGAGCTGATGGCTTATATCAGCACATTATCTTTACCTATTATTGTGGTGAACGATGGCAGCAATGCTCAAACCTCGAGTGTATTAACTAGCTTAGCGCAGCAATATCCGCACCTGACTTTGGTTGAGCATTCACACAATATGGGCAAAGGCCAAGCGGTGATGACCGGGCTAAAACAAGCACAAAAAATGGGATATAGCCATGCTTTGCAGTTAGATTCAGATGGTCAGCATGATTGGTCGGATATTCCCAAATTTATTAATTGTTCAGAGCAACACCCCAATGATGTGGTGATTGGCAGCCCTATTTTTGATGAAACTGTACCCAAAGGCCGTTTGTATGGCCGTTATGCAACCCATATTTGGGTCTGGATTAATAGTCTGTCTTTACAAATTAAAGACAGCATGTGTGGTTTTCGGGTCTATCCGTTGGCCCCAACACTTCAGATTATTCATAGTATTAAATTGCCCCAACGCATGGGATTTGACAGTGAAATTTTAGTACGTCTGTGTTGGGCTGGACTCGATTTTCGCAATATTGAAACCGCAGTGATTTACCCTGAAGATGGCATTTCACATTTTCGTGCATGGGAAGACAACTGGATTTTGACCAAAATGCATTCTAAATTGTTTGTGGGCATGTTGGTGCGCTTTCCAAAACTTGTTACACAGCGCTTGAAAGGACGTGATTAATGTCGAGTCAGCCCAATCCGAAATGGAATGAGATTAAAGAAAAAGGCGGAATGTTCCCCTTATTATTGATCTTGTTTTTGTATCGCATTTTTGGGCGTGGGTTCATTCAGTCAATTTCGTATTTTATTGTGATGTGGTATTGGTTGTTTTCATCGCATGCACGTCAAGCATCCTTAAGTTATTTAAAAAATTTACATGTTTTTGCTCAGCCACATTCACCATTTAAACAGACACCAACGTGGCTACAGAGTTATCAACATTTTTTACATTTTGCTGAAGCCATTGTGGACAAAATGCAAGGTTGGTTGGGAGAAATCCCTGAACAGGCATTAAAAATTTATGGTCACGAGCATTTAAGTCGTCACTATGGAAAAGGCTTGGTCATTGTGGTGTCGCATTTTGGCAATATTGAGTTATTACGTGCGTTAAAGTCAGCCACAAATCAGAAAATAAATATTTTGGTTTATCAAAACCATGCACAGGCGTTTAATCAATTTTTAAAAAAAATGAATCACCACAGCACGGTGTCCTTAATTGCAGTTGATCAATTGGGGATTGATACCACGATTTTATTGCAAGACAAAATCGAGGCGGGTGAATGGGTGATTATTGCCGCTGACCGTGTGCCAGCACATTCGCAGCGGACGCAAACACTGTCCTTTTTAGGACAGCCCGCCCAGTGGCCACAAGGCGCATGGATTTTGGCAAACTTATTGAAAGTGCCTGTGGTTGCGAGTTTTTGTTATCGTCATCAACAGCAATTAGAGGCACATTTTCATGCTTTAGCCGAGGTGATTGATTTGCCGCGTCAGGCGCGAATGCAACAGATGGCACATTTTACGACGCAATATATCCAACTATTAGAACAGCATTGTATTAAAGCGCCGTATCAATGGTTTAATTTTTATCAGTTTTGGAAGATTCAAGAATGACTGCATCGATGCTGGGTGAGCCATTTTGTCGTGTTGAGCACGCAGCCAAACTGCATAAAACCAATGTGTTCGATGCGCAATTCGCGCAATTTCAAGCATCGCCCTTAGATGTTTTTCCGTGGATTAAAGACAATCGAACAATGCAAAACAAGTTACAACAATTGGACGCTTTAGAATGGATAAAGTGTACATGGTTGAAGCAAGAGGAGACGCAGCATGTATGCTGAGGTAATTATTGATGTCCCTTTTCATGATGTCGATACTATGAACGTGGTATGGCATGGGCATTATTTAAAATATTTTGAAATTGCGCGCTGTGCGTTGCTCGATCAATTTAATTATAACTATATGCAAATGCAGGCTTCTGGCTATGCATGGCCTGTGATTGAAAGCCATGTTCGTTATGTGTATGGTATTCAATTTCAACAAAAAATTAGAGTGCGTGCCATTTTAAAAGAATGGGAAAATCGTTTAAAAATAGATTATTTGGTTTTCGATGCAACTACAGGCAAGCGTTTAACCAAAGGCTATACCACACAAGTTGCAGTCCATATTGCTACTCGAGAGTTGTGTTTAGAATCGCCAAAAATTTTACTGGATTGTTTAAATGCATGGGCCGATTTTAAGCCGACAGGAATAAAAAATGAAACTTAAGTTACGTATTGGGAGCCTTGTGCTGCTAGGCATTATCTCGACATTGCAATGGTGTGTTGCAGCACCGTTAAATCAAGCAAGTGAAATTTTTAAGCAAGTGTCGGCAACGCCAATAGTACATGCCCAGTTTGAACAGGAAAAAAAATTGACTGCATTGAACCGAACTTATGTTTCTAAAGGCAATGTGTTGTTTAGCAAACAGCAGGGTGTGTTATGGCAAATGCACAGCCCAGTTCAGGCCGATTTAATCGTTACCCCTGAAAAACTGGTGCAAAAAACGCAGCGCACAATGAGCCAAATTGATGTTAAACAATCGCCTTATGGTTCGGTTGCAACGTTATTTTTACAATTAATGGCCGGCGATGAAAAAGCATTAGCCAGTCATTTTAATGTGTTAAATGTACAAAAAAATCCTCAAGGTTGGATGGTAGCATTAAGTCCGAAAAGCAGTTTATTTAAGAAATTATTTAACCAAGTGAACGTTCAAGGTGGACGTTTTGTGAATCAAATTGTCATTCAAGAAAAAGATGGCAACATCACACAAATTCATTTTAGCCAGCAAACGACTCAACCACAGACATTAACAGCTCAAGAATATGCACTTTTCCAATTGGCAAAATAAAGCCACAGCCATTTGGCTGGTTATTTTACTGTGTTGCAGTATTTTTATGGGCTGGCTTTGGCTGAATAAAGATATTCATATTCAAACCAATATTTTTGCATTATTGCCTAAATTAAGTCAGCAGCAAGATTTGGCTGAAACTCAGCAATATGTGAATCAACAATTAAATAATAAATTATTTGTGGTTTTAGATGCGGCCGATAGCCAAACGCTTGATCGCGCGACCCAACAACTTCAGCAGCAAATTGCTCAACAACAGTGGATTGCACCGCTGCGTCCACAGTTTAATGCCGAGCAGTTTGGTCATGTGTTGTTTGCGCATCGGGCGGGCTTGTTAAATACGCAAGATCAGCAAATATTACAGCAAAAAGATTATAGCGCGTTGTCTGAGCAAAGTTTATTGCAAGTCATGAGTCCGGGCATGCCCTTGACTGCACAGTTATTCAAACAAGATCCTTTATTGTTGTTTCCACGTTATGTGATGGGGTTGGCGCAGCACAACACGCAAAATATTCAGCTTGAACAAGGCTTTGCCACCGTGCACGATGGCAATAAAGTCTCTCGTTTGTTGGTGCTAGAATTAAAAGACAGCCCATATAATATTGATTACCAAGAAAAAGTTTCGGCATGGATTACACAGGCTAAAGCAAGCTTGGCAAAACAACAGGTCACGAGCCATTGGACAGGCACTTTAATCTTTACCAGTTTTGGCACTCAATCTGCACAGCAAGAAATTTCAACCATTGGTTTGGGTTCAAGCTTAGGACTGATTTTTTTGGTGTGGTTTGGCTTTCGTTCATTACGCCCAATGCTGACCGAATTTATTACCGTGACCAGTGGCAGTTTGGTTGCTTTAACTGTAACCCATACTTGGTTTGGCGAAATTCATTTAGTCACTTTGGTTTTTGGGGCAAGTTTAATTGGTGTTTGTGTCGATTTTTCTTTTTATTTTATGGCATTGCAGTCACAACATCGCAACTTAAACGGATTCCAAATTTTAAAGCCGTTATTGCCAAGTTTATTTATGGGCTTAATGACAACGGTCGTTGCGTATTTGGTTTTAAGCTTTACTCCATTTCCAGGGTTTCACCAAATTGCTGTTTTTTCAGTGGTGGGACTGATTGCCGCATGGATCACCAGCATTTTATTGCTACCACGCTTACCTGCGCTAAATGCAGAACCTGCGATTGAACGCTTACATTGGATTGGTAAGGCACGCACATATTTTCAAGCCAAAACCACATTGCGTTATACGGTCATGGCTGTGATTTTATTGGTAAGTGGCTTAAGTCTGCTTCGTTTACAAAGCAATGATGATATCCGTAATTTGCAAAGTATGGATGCACAGCTTAAACAAGAAGACCAATATATTCGCCAGCGTTTTGCACAACAGCAAGCCAGCGATTACTTTGTGATTCAAGCCACATCTACGGCTATGCTGGAGCAACAAGAACAAACGCTGATTCAACAATTACAGCAGTTACAACAGCAAGGAAAACTACAAGGATTTCAGGCTTTAGGTCAGTGGTTGCCTTCACAGCAACAACAACAGCAAAATCGGCAATATTTAATCAATATTCCAAAGTCTGAACTAGCGAACTATGCCGAAGTCCTGCATTTACCAACAGCAGATGTTTTGGCGTGGCAGCAGCATTTAGCCGCGCAGCCCTTATTAACTGTGCAAGATTTTAAAACACATCCGCTGTATTTTTTAGCAAAAAGTCCGCAGCAACGTTTGGTGTTATTACAAGGTATTGCTGATGTGTCGGCACTGAAAAAATTGCAAACCGACAACATTCACTTGCAGCAGCCGATTGTTACCTTGTCGAATATGTTTAAAGATTACCGCGAACACGCGCAAAAATTATTATTGGTGGCTTTAATGGGTTTGGCCGTGGGCTTAGGCATCATTTATGGTAAGCATTCCATCTTGCCTTTGGTCATGCCAGTCACTTTAGCTTTACTGTCTACCTTTGCGGTTCAAGCATGGTTGGGTGTCGAAATTAATGTGTTTAGTATTATGGGCACATTCTTAATTATTGGCATTGGGGTCGACTATGCAATCTTTTATCGACATGGGCATGACCATCCTAAAGTGGTGAGCATGGCATTACTATTATGTATGTTATCGACTTTACTTGGTTTTGGTTTATTGTCGTTCAGCCATACTTACGCCATTCACTGTTTCGGATTAACGGTTTTACTCGGGGTGGTTTTTTCCTTTATTTACGCCACCTTATTTACTATGGCCGATTCAAAATACCAAATGATTCGAAGTTTAAAGATAAAACAGGAATTAAATTAAAATGATGATACAACAAACAGATATTGTGATTATTGGGGCTGGCCCAGCAGGAGCATCAGCAGCAGCCTTGTTGCGCAAAAAAGGACATCAGGTTGTTATCTTAGAAAAACAACATTTTCCACGTTTTTCGATTGGTGAATCCTTGTTACCGCAAAGCATGGTGTTTTTAGAAGAAGCAGGATTGCTAGATACCGTACGAGAACATGCCGATCGCCTGAATTTCCAATATAAAAATGGCGCAAGTTTTTTACGTGGACAGCAACGCAGTTTCTATGATTTTCGTGAAAAATTTAGTGAAGGGCCGGGCACCACTTGGCAAGTCAGACGTGCCGCTTTTGACCACTTACTGGCCAATCAAGCAGAAAAATATGGTGCAGATATTCGCTATGGACACGATGTGATTGCTGTTGATGTGGCAAGTGAGCATCCCATATTAACCGTTGCCGATGAAGTAGGATTAGAATACCAAATTCAGGCGAAATTTTTATTAGATGCCAGTGGCTTTGGTCGGGTGCTACCTAAAAAATTAGATTTAGAAAGTCCGTCCGACTTTCCGATTCGCCGTGCTATTTTTACCCATATTGAAGATGGCATTTTAGATGATCCAAATTTTGATCGTGAAAAAATTCTGATTAGCGTACATGAAAAAGATCGCCGTGCATGGTATTGGTTAATTCCTTTTGCCGATGGACGCTCATCTTTTGGTATTGTGGCAGAGCAAGATTTTTTTGATGCGTATGGTTATACAGGTGACGATAGTGCCGAAGTATTAGAAGCATTATTCAAAAAAATCTTACAAGATGAACCGGCGTTATCGCAGGTGCTCAGCCGAGCAACATTTGATACGCCAGTGCGAACTTTGGTCGGCTATTCAGCCAATGTGAAACATTTGGCAGAGCGTAATTATGCGCTATTAGGCAATGCGGGTGAGTTTTTAGATCCGGTATTTTCTTCAGGTGTGACCATTGCATTAAAATCGTCCAGTTTGGTGGTGCCGCTTGTCGAGCACGTGTTACAAGGTCAATCGGTCGATTGGATGCAAGAATATGAGCGACCACTGCGCCAAGGTATTCAAGTGTTTCGGGCTTATGTAGAAGCTTGGTATAGCGGTGAATTCCAAGATGTGGTGTTTAGTACGAATCAGCAAGTGCAAATTCGTGAAATGATTTCTTCGTTATTGGCCGGTTACGCGTGGGATGTGAATAATCCCATTCATAAAAATGCCAAACGCCGTTTAAGCGTAATTGCAGAATATTGCCGTGAAGGATTAAACATAGCGCCTGTGCTAGAGAGCTAATATGTCAAAAATCGCGCAAATAATTGTACTTGCTTTGGTATTGTCTTTGGGGGCTTGTCAGTCGTTTTATCCCCAAGCACCTGCCTTGGCTGCACCACATTGGCCTGCGCAACAGTATCAACGCCAAGATCAGGTTGAGGTGAAGTGGAAGCAGCAAAGTTTTAGTTTTTTGTTGTATCAGCAGCAGCAAGGTCAACAACTTTCTATGCTTGGGCTGAGTCTCACTGGGCAAATATTATTTAAACTGAATTTTGATGGTAAAACGGTTAAGGTGGAGCAGCGTATGCCACAAATGCGTTTGCTGCCCTTCGACTTTTTAGTGCGCGATATTTTATTTGCGACGTATCCAAAATTTGCGCAGGCAGGACAGGCGAATATCACCATTCAGCAGATAGACAACCAACAACAAATTTATATTGCGCAGCAGCATGTGTTAAACATTACGCAGCAATCGCAGCAAAGCATTCAACTTGAAAATTTACACGTACCTTATACGATTGTGTTTAGTCCAATCGATGAAGCTTTACAGGCGGGAAATTAATGTTTCAGCAGAGTCAACATGCAGGGGCAGTCGGCATACAATTCAGTGCAAGCGTATCTGCTTTGGGCAAAACTGCACAAGATGTTCGTTACGCTTTAACCCAAACCAGCAGTTGTTTAACCCAACGAGACGATTTGCTGCTAGATCAATCTTGTTTGGTTGGTGCATATCATCAAGATTTAACTGCAATTGAAATTAAAGCAGATTTACAGCAAATTGATTCGCGCAATTTACGCTTAGCCATTCATGCATTACAGCAAATAGAGGCGCAAATTCACGACTATACGCAAGCCTTCCCACGCCATCGCTTAGCAATTGTTGTTGGTACGTCAACCTCAGGTATTGCCGATAACGAGCAGGCATTAAAAGCGCATTTTTGCGGACAGTCAGAGCAACGGATTGCCCACGAAAAACAAGAAATGAATGCCTTGGCTCAAGGTTTACAACGTTATTTGAATTGGGATGGCATTGCCTACACCATTTCCACGGCATGTTCATCTAGCGCCAAAGCCTTTGCAGCCGGTCAGCGCTTATTGAATGCCGATTTAGCCGATGCTGTGCTAGTGGGTGGTGTTGATAGCTTGTGTAAATTGACCCTTAATGGATTTTATAGTTTAGAGAGTTTGTCGAGCGGAGTTTGTCAGCCGTGTGGGGTGAGGCGAGATGGAATTAACATTGGTGAAGCCGCCAGTTTATTTTTGCTCAGCAAGCGCCCATCTGCGGTGATGTTATTGGCATCCGGTGAATCTATGGATGCTTGGCATATTTCAGCCCCGCATCCTGAAGGGCGAGGCGCACAACAAGCCATGCAAAAAGCGCTCGATGCAGCGGGGCTGCTTGCAGAGGACATTGATTATTTAAACTTGCACGGCACGGCTACGCCACAAAATGATGCTATGGAAATTAAAGCCGTGCGTCAGGTTTTTAAGCATCAACCATGGTTAAGCAGTACCAAACATCAGACCGGACATTGCTTAGGTGCCGCAGGGGCAGTGGAGGCATTTATTTGTCAGCAAGTACTACAAGACCAAGCATGGTTGCCGTTACATCAAGCCGGTGAAATTGATCCTGAACTGGCAGATCAGCGCTATGTAGAGCAGCCTGATATTGACCAGCCGATTCGTTATGTGATGAGCAATTCTTTTGCTTTTGGGGGCAGTAATATCAGCTTAATTTTTGGCCGAGGTGATATTTAATGCAAGATGCCACGTTATTGATTCCACACCAAGCTCCCATGATTTTTGTGGATGAACTCTGTGAAACTGGGGATGACTATGTGATTACCCAATTAACTATTCGTCCTGAACTGATGTTTTATGAGCCAGAAGGCCTTCCAAGTTGGGTGGCAATTGAAATTATGGCGCAAAGCATTGCAGTATTTGCCGGTGTGCAAGGTAAAAAAAATCAGCAGTCGCCAAAGGTGGGCTATTTACTTGGAACACGTAAAATGAACCTGCCCATTTCTCATTTTAAACCCAATGATGTACTAAAAATTAAAGTACAGCAGCTTTATTTACATGAAGGTTTAGGTCAATTCCAATGTGAATTAAGTAATGCAGAGCAAACTCTTTCGGCCGTTTTAAGTGTTTATCAGCCATAAATATCAATATTAGGAACAAAAAATTAAATGAGTAAACGAATCTTAGTCACAGGCTCTAGTCGCGGAATTGGACGTAGCATTGCTTTACAACTGGCAAAAGCAGGGTTTGATGTGACGGTTCATGCACGTTCACGCATGCAAGATGCTGAAAACGTTGTGCAAGAAATACAGCAGTTGGGGCAGCAAAGTCATGCCTTACAATTTGATGTGAATGACCGCGATACCGTTCGCACTTGCCTTGAGCGTGATATTGCTGAACATGGTGCATTTTATGGCATTGTTTTAAATGCCGGCTTAACCCATGACGGCGCTTTTCCTATGTTGACTGGAAACGATTGGGATGAAGTAATTTCAACCTCTTTAAATGGCTTTTATAACATTATTCAGCCACTGGTGATGCCGATGATTCATTTACGCCAAGGTGGGCGTATTGTCACCATTTCATCGGTTTCTGGAATTATGGGTAACCGTGGTCAAGTCAATTATAGTGCGGCAAAAGCAGGATTAATCGGTGCCAGTAAAGCACTGGCTTTGGAATTGGCCAAACGTAAAATTACCGTCAATTGTGTCGCACCGGGCTTAATTGAAACCGAAATGGTTACCGAAGAAGTCAAAGATCATGCTTTAAAAATGATTCCAATGCAGCGCATGGGGCAAGTTGAAGAGGTGGCCAGTTTGGTTAAATTCCTGTGTTCAGATGAAGCAGCATATATCACCCGTCAAGTCATTTCTGTGAATGGAGGATTGGTATAATGAAACGTGTTGTCGTGACAGGAATGGCCGGTATTACTTCATTAGGTGAAACCGCAGACCAAATTTTTGAACAATTCTCTTTAAAGAAAAGCGGCATTCGATATATGCCAGATTGGGAAAAATATGCAGATTTACGCACAAAACTAGGTGGCCCAGTCGAAAACTTTACGGTCCCTAAGCATTTTAACCGAAAAGTTACACGTGGTATGGGGCGCGTGGCACTCATGTCGGTGGTTTGTGCTGAAACTGCGTTAATCGATGCTGGTTTGTGTGGCAGTCCACTGTTAAATAGTGGCGATGTTGGCGTTGCGTTTGGCTCGTCTGCGGGCAGTGTGGATGCAGTACGTGAATTTGGTTGCATGCTGATTGATAACGACATGACCCAGTTAAATGCCACCACCTATATTCGAATGATGTCGCATACCAGTGCGGTCAACATGACGGTATATTTTGGTTTAAAAGGATTAACTTTACCTACATCAAGTGCGTGTACCTCTGGTTCAATGGCCATTGGCCAAGCCTATGAAGCGATTAAATACGGCAAGCAAACGGTGATGTTAGCGGGTGGTGCAGAAGAACTCAGTGCGGCAAGTGCCGCCGTTTTTGATGTCTTACTTGCCACCAGCGGCATGAATGAACATCCAGAAAAATCACCGCGTCCATTTGATGCCAAACGTGATGGATTGGTCATTGGTGAAGGTGCAGGGTGTTTAATTTTAGAAGAACGTGAACATGCCTTGGCGCGTGGCGCAAAAATTTATGCAGAAATTATTGGCTATGGCAGCAATACCGATGGTCAGCACGTGACACGTCCAGACCAAGCCATGATGGCGCATTGTATGCAACTGGCCTTAAAAGATGCGCAGGTTTCAGCAGAGCAAATTGACTATATCAATGCGCATGGGACATCCACCGATCAGGGCGATATTGCAGAAACTAATGCCACAATGCAGGTGCTGGGTAAAAAACCAATCAGTTCGCTTAAAAGCTATTTTGGTCATACCTTGGGCGCATGCGGTGCGATTGAAGCGTGGCTCAGCATTGAAATGATGCAGCGCAATCAATATATCCCCACATTAAATTTGGATGAGATTGATCCACAATGCGGAGATTTAGATTATATTGTCGAGCATCCACGTGCATTAGATGCCCAAATAATGATGAGTAATAACTTTGCATTTGGTGGGATTAATACTTCTTTAATTCTAAAACGTCATAACTAAGGACAATTTGTCATGATAAAAAAAATATTTTTAATTCCACTTTTGGCCACGGCCGTTGGATTATCTGCGTGTTCTACTCGACAGATTGCTCCGGCATCGACGCTGATCGTGAATCCACAAGTACAAGATCAGGCGATTGCCAATAATATTGCATCGACCGTGCAAAGTATGGCGCGACATGGTTGGGTGGTTCAAAAAATTGAATCTAACCGTGTTGTGGCAAGTTTTAATCATGGTGCGCGTTATTTACAAGTCACTTACCTAATTCAGCAACATCAAGTATCTTCTAAAATTACAGATAGCCAATATCTTTCTCAACGAGGAGATAAAATTCATCGTAAAGCGTTGAAGTGGAAAGCGGGTCTTGATCGCAGAGTGTTTCAACGTTTAGCAAGTTTAAATTTATCATCGAACAAATAAGGAAAAAATCATGCTACAAAAAATCATCATCGCGACGACTCTAACTATGGCTGTGACCGCAGCAGCGCAAGCAGCAGACGATACCTATAACTTAAATTTTAATGAAGCTGTACAACAAGCGGTTGCTGATGGCACGCTAGACGGTTCGGTTAAGTTTTATTTAGCGTCGAAAGGCCGTGGGAAAATTATTCAAAGCGGTGTGGTGACCAATAAAAAAACCAATAGTTTTGGTAAGTCACCAGAAGTTGCTTGTGATTGGGTACTACGTTCAGCACTGATTCAATTGCAAAATACAGCAAAGAAAAAAGGGGCAAATGCTGTAACTAATATTGTGAGTTATTATAAGTCGAAAGAAACACGTAGCTCGACCACTTATGAATGTCATAAAGGGGCTGTTATTGCCGGTGTTGCGTTAAAAGGCGATTTGGCGCGACTTTAAAATAAGGTGGTTGGGATAATGACATTACAAATCACGATGTATTTTGAGTTGTTGTCCCAACTTGTACCGCCAACGGCGCAAGACAACTTAACTAAAGCTGAATTAAAAGCCCATCAACAAGACTATATCCAAAAATATCGCGCACAGCGCTTAGCAGAAAAATTATACAGCACACCTGAAAAGCTCATTTTTGCACGCCACGAATTGGGTAAACCATATTTAAAAAACAATCCTACGCTTGCATTTAATCACTCTCATGGTCGAGAACATTATGCCTTGGCAATTAGCCAAAATGTAGCCGATATCGGGGTAGATATCGAGTCGCTACAACGCAAAGTTCGTTTTGATGCGCTTGCACAGCATGCCTTTCATCCACAAGAATACCAAGCATGGAAAGCGACAGGGGAGGATACTCGCTTTTGGTTTCAAGTTTGGACCACCAAAGAAGCCGTTTTAAAAGCCTGTGGTTTGGGCATTCGTATGGATTTAAATCAGCTGAATACACAAGTAATGTTGGGGCAAAACAACGGAAGCTGTGAACATGCAAACTTAGGCAGATTTAGCTATCAGCATTTTGAATACGCAGGGGCGATGGCAACGCTTGCATGGCGGGAAATAGAACAGGAAATGCCCGAGATTATTTTGCACTTCGCTTAAAAATGTGGATAACTTTTACGCAACTGTGAATAACATTTTTCCAAAAAAAACAGCATCCGAAGATGCTGTTTTTTATCATATATTCATTAAGGAATTGGCTGTTCATCTTCAAATTCGGGTTTGACTTGAACAATGAAGTCCTGACGGTTCAAACCACGCCACAGCGCATAGGCCGTTGCGATATAAATTGAAGAATAGGTTCCTGCAAATACCCCAATAATCATGGCAACAGAGAACCAACGTAAGCCTTCACCGCCCATAATCAGCATAGCAACCACAACCAACAATAACGTCATTGAGGTATGCACCGTACGGCGTAAAGTTTCGGTTAAGGCAATGTCGATAATTTCGCGTGGGCTTGCACCGCGAATTTTACGGAAGTTTTCACGGATACGGTCTGACACAACGATATTATCGTTGAGTGAGAAGCCAATCACTGCCAGTACCGCTGCTAAAACGGTTAAGTCAAACGGCCATTGCATGAATGCAAATACGCCTAGAATCACTAAAATATCGTGGAACAACGATAAAATTGCCCCAACCGCCAGTTTGAACTCGAAGCGAATGGTCACGTAAATCAGCATCAAGGCCAAGGCCAAAGCCACCGCACCTGCCGAACGCAAGTAAAGTTCATTTCCGACTTGTCCACCCACCGAATCTACTTTGTGTACGGTTGCCACATTATTTGGCAATTGCAGCACTTTAGAAATGGTGTTGTTTAAGTCTTCAACTTTGACATTTTGTGCAGGCATACGCACGAGTAGGTCAGTATTACTGCCTAAAGTTTGTACCACAGCATGTTGAAAACCTGCATTTTCAAGCGATTTGACAATTTGGTCTTGATCGGCTGCTTTTTGATAAGTTACTTCTGCTGAAATACCGCCTGTAAAATCAAGCCCTAAATTCAGCCCGTGAAAAGCAATCAAAAAAACACTGGCAATGGTAATGAGAATAGAGGCGATGCCGGCAGGCTTCGCAATTTTCATAAACCCGATGACGTGTTCATCATCTGGTCGGCCGTATTGTTTTGATTTTGGTTGAGTCACATCAGTCATTTTGAATCTCCTATATGCTCAACTTTTTCAAATTACGGCGTTTACCATAAACCAATTGGACAATGGCACGCGTTACAGTAATCGATGTAAACATCGAACACACAATACCAATCATGTGCGTGACCGCAAAGCTTTTAATTGGGCCAGAGCCGATAGCAAATAGAATAAATGCCACAATAAACGTGGTTAAGTTCGAGTCAATAATGGTGTTATAGGCACGGTCATAACCTGCCACAATGGCTTGTTTTGGCGATGCCCCCCATTTAATTTCTTCTCGAATCCGCTCGCAAATTAACACGTTAGCATCGACCGCCATACCAATGGTGATGATGATCCCGGCAATACCCGGAAGTGATAATGATGCGCCTAACCACGACATAACCGTTAAAATCATGGCAAGGTTAAATACCAAGGCAAAGTTGGCAATTAAACCAAATAAACGGAAGAAGACAATCATCCAAATCGCAACAAGAATAAAACCCACTTCGGTAGATAAAATCCCTTTGTCGATATTTTCTTGTCCAAGACTTGGGCCAACCACACGTTCTTCAACAAAATACATTGGCGCGGCCAATGCACCTGAACGAAGCATAAGGGCCAGTTCTGACGCTTCTTGTGGTGAGCTTAAGCCGGTAATACGGAATTGTGAACCCAACACTTGTTGTACGGTTGCCGCATTAATTACTACAGATTCGGTATATGGCGTACGAACTTCGGTTTGTGCTTGAGTTTTCGGGTCAGTCACGTAAGAGATTTTTTGTTTATTTTCAATAAACAAAACCGCCATACGTTTGCCAACTGCACTGCGTGTTGCATCGGACATTAGCTTACCACCCGCACTATCGAGGGTGATCTTGACTTCAGCACCGCCAGTATCTGTACTTAAATCAGAAGAGGCATTTTGAACACGCTCACCGGTTAAAATACGATTACGGTTTAACAGTAATTGACGACCACTGTCTAAAGATTGATAGGCAAATAATTCGCTACCTGCAGGCAACGGTTGACCATTATATTTACCTGTCATTGGGTCAATATATTGATCGTTTTGGTCAGACACCAAACGGAATTCTAAATTCGCGGTACGACCTAAAACACGTTTCGCTTCTGCGGTATCTTGTACGCCCGGCAATTCAACCACAATACGGTTGCTACCTTGCGTTTGAACCAAGGCTTCAGCCACACCTAACTCGTTAATACGGTTACGTAACGTGGTTAAGTTTTGGTTCACTGCATAAGACTGAATTTCTTGTCTGCGAACATCGGTGTAGCTTAGATTAAGCGTAGGGCCTGCATCGGTTGCAATTGCTTGCTGACTAAACTCATTACCATTACGACGTAAGAAGCTCATGGCTGCGTCACGGTCTTCGTTATTCGCAAATTGAACCGTAATCACATTATTGTTTAACGATAAGTTATTAAACTTAATATTGTTGTCACGGAATTGGCGGCGTAAGTCGGTTGATGAAGTGTCCATGCGCTGCGCAATCGCTTTGTCCATATCCACTTCAAGCAAGAAGTGAACACCACCACGCAAATCTAGGCCCAGTTTCATTGGTTTTGCACCAATTTTCTGTAACCATTCTGGTGTGGTTGGCGCGAGGTTAAGCGCTACAACATAGTCATCGCCCAAATCACGGCGTAAAGCTTCTTTTGCTTGTAATTGAGCATCGGAATTACTTACACGCAACAACGCAGCATTATTGGTAAAGCTGTTGTCATGGCTGGCAATGTTTTGGGTTTTTAAAATTTGCTCTGCTTTTTGCAAGATGGACTGGTCAATTTTGGTCCCAGCCTTTGCCCCTGAAATCTGAACAGCAGGTTCATCTGGGTACAAACTTGGCAGTGCGTATAATGTACTGATAATCAAAACCACGATAATCAGCAAATATTTCCATGCAGGGTAACGCATTTGCTATCTTCTTAAAATGAGAAAGTCGTGCTTTCACACGACTTAGGGAAAAAATTAAAGACTATTCAATGTGCCTTCAGGCAATACAGAAACAACACTTGCGCGTTGAATTTTAACTTCATTGCCACGGTTGAGTTCAACTACGGCAAAATCACCTTCAATTTTAGTGATACGCCCCATTAAACCACCCGCGAAAACCACTTCGCTACCCACACCTAAACTTTGAATTAAAGTACGATGCTCTTTGGCACGTTTAGACTGAGGACGCCAAATTAAAAAATAAAAAATGGCAACGAAAACAACAATCATACCAAGGTTTGCAAACATACTTGGTTGTTGTGCTGCACCATCAGCGGCGTAAGCGGTAGAAATAAATAGGCTCATCTGAGTTTCCTAATTTGAATGAAATTTACTGACTAATTGAGCAATTTACCTTGTCTTGGCATGAAGCGCAATGTTGTCGCATTAGTCTTCTGGGCAAGGTGGAACATCTAAGCCACGGCGGGCATAAAAGTCTGCAACAAATGCATCGAAAGTTCCTGCATCTAACGCATCACGAATCATTTCCATTAAACGTTGGTAATAACGTAAATTGTGGATGGTGCCGAGCATTGATGCCAACATTTCACCGCATTTTTCTAAATGGAACAAATACGCGCGGGTAAAGTTTTGGCAGGTATAACAATCGCAATGCGGGTCAAGCGGCTTTTGGTCGTGACGATATTGGCTGTTACGAATACGCACCAAACCATCGGTCACAAAATAATGACCATTACGCGCATTACGGGTTGGCATCACGCAGTCAAACATATCTACGCCGCGGCGCACCGCTTCTACGATATCTTCAGGTTTGCCCACGCCCATTAAATAACGTGGTTTGTCTGCGGGCATTTTTGCCGGTAAATAATCAAGCACTTTGATCATTTCTTCTTTAGGTTCACCCACCGACAAGCCGCCAATGGCATAACCGTCAAAGTCGACTTCAAGCAAACCTTTTAATGATTCATCGCGCAGGTCTTCATACATGCCGCCTTGAATAATCCCGAATAGGGCATTCTTATTTTTCAAGACATCATGATGTTGGGTTTTACAACGTTTTGCCCAACGTAAAGACAATTGCAGTGATTTTTGCGCTTCTTCATGCGTTGCTGGATACGGCGTGCATTCATCAAAAATCATGACGATGTCAGAATTTAAAGTGTGCTGAATATCCATTGAAATTTCAGGCGATAAAAATACTTTAGAGCCGTCAATTGGCGAGCGGAAGGTTACGCCTTCTTCTTTAATTTTACGCATTGCGCCAAGGCTAAAGACTTGGAAACCGCCTGAATCGGTTAAAATGGGCTTGTTCCATTTCATAAAGCCGTGCAAACCGCCGTGCTCACGAATGACATCTAAACCCGGACGTAAATAAAGATGGAACGTATTGCCTAAAATAATTTGGGCTTTAATATCTTCGATGTCACGTGGCAACATGCCTTTGACCGTGCCATAAGTACCCACAGGCATAAACACTGGCGTTTCAATGCTACCGTGTTCTAAGGTTAAGCGACCACGACGGGCACGACCCGACTGACCTAGTTTTTCAAATTTCATCTTTCATCCACTCGAGGCGAAAAAACAGTTCGCTGATGTTTTGCAAATTACAAAAGTGCGATATTTTCCTAGATTCTGTGTTGCAGCGCCACTTTTTATTTTGCGGTTTTGTAAGTAAATTGCACTTATTTTGATGCATTTGCTTTCATGTAGAAGCAAGCATAATCATTTATATAAAGCTAAAAATGAGGTTTATAGTCATAATTCTGGCGCAAGATTGGATCGCTAAAAGGGCGAATGGTTTTTTTAGAAAGTAGAAGCGTGTTAATTAAATTATTCGGAAAAATTTGAATTTGGTTGTTAAACACTTCCACGTTACGGTTAAATATTTGAATGGCTGCCGCCACATTGGCATTTTGCGCTTCAATCTCTTGCATCATTTGGCGATACAGTTGGTCGGCTTTTAATTCAGGATAATTTTCAACCACCACATTTAGCAGTTGCAACAATTCTTTATTCAGCGTTTCGATGTGTTGCAGTTGCTGAATATCGCTGTCGTGCAAGTTCAGGTTCATAATGTTCTGCCGCAACTGCGTGACTTTTTCTAAGGTACGTTGTTCAAACACGGTATATTGTTGTAAGGTTTGCTCAAGATGATTCAAAGTTTTAATTTTTTGTAATTCAAAATTGCTGACATCTGCCCACGCACGGCGGGTTGCATTAAAATTGAGAATAATTTTATTGCGAATCAGAATCGCCCAAACAACCAGTACAAAGAAAACTCCTAAAAATAAAAACCACCCCATGTGCCTGTACCCCCAATTTTTATGACAATATATTTTGCATGCATGTTCTAAATTTTTCGTAGTTTAGCATGCTTAAGGTGCGTAAATGTCCACGTAAATCAGATATTTCTAGAATTTCATTTTGTTTACTTCGCAGCGCAAATAAATCTTGCTCGCCCACATAACAGGCAATCGATTCATCGGCATGGAATATTAAATCGCCTTTAAAATGCTGAAAAAATTGTTCTAATTTAAGCAGCAAGCTTGGGCTTAAATGTTTGGCATTATTAATGGCATCGATCCCATAAATTTTGAGTTGTTGATTTAAACGAATATCGCTGCTGTGCCAGCGCTCGGTATAAGGTTCATCGAACATACGGCGCCGATTACTGATGGCAATACCCAGTGCTGGCACTTCAAAAATAAACGCGCCCCATGCGGTTTTTTGTATGCTTTTAATAACCAAGCGGTCGCCGTCTTCATCATCGGTGCTGATGGCGCTGACATAGGTATATTCAAAGATTAAAACGGGATAGGTTTGCTCTCCCACGTGCCAATCGGTCACGGCATAACGTTGAATTTGATTGGACTGCGTGCCTTGGTTAAATAGAGGAAATAAATTTTTAATACGGCTGAGCAGATACACAGACTGGGTATGTGCCGGCAGGTGTGAAGGTAATCCACCAAATTGCAGCCCATACCGTAACTGGATCATACGTTGTTCTAAAAATTGAATCACGCTCTGAATGGGATGATGGTTTTCATAGCTAATATAGCCAATAAAAATCAGAATACTGCCGATGACCAAGCACAATGGAAAAGAAATCAGATCGCGCAGAAACCAGCCGAAAAACAGCCACAAAGCACCTGAAATAGCCATAATGAAGGATAAGCCATTGTGAAATTTTAAATCGCGGGCATCTCCCCAAGGGTGTAAATAGTCGAGTAATTGTTGTTCGGTCTGCACGTCTTTTTCAATTTGCCAAAGACGGCTCACGTTACGCATAACATGCTGATTTTTTTTATAGCGCAGATGCAACACGCGTTTTGCAAGGTGAAGAGGCATAGCAATGAAAATAGATATTTATCGTGTTTTCAATTGTATGCGAAAACGTCTGCATTTGCTGCGGTGTTACATCTTAGGGTTATTGAAATTTAAGCCGTTTTCCATTCAGCCTGAAATTCTTGCTGTGCCATACGATTTAAATGATCAATCACCACGTGTTGTAAATGGGTCAGATCATCTAACTCACTTTCAATACGCACCAAAAGTGTTGTTTCAGCAGCTGTTAAAACCACTGTGGCAGTGGGCATAAAAATACGCGATTCTTGTTCAGTTTCGGATACTTCAAATTTGTGTTTCCAATGATTTAACAGTCGTTTGCTAATGCGTTTTGCTTCTAATGTGTCGATTATTGTTTGCGTTGTCATGGTCATCTCTTTTAAAAATTTGCTATTACCCTAACAAAAAATGCAGCACCGTGAAGATGTATTTTAAGAATGCTGCGTTATGTTTCTGCAACATAAACATCTAAACGCGACAGAGACATCGTGCCGGTCGCGGAATTTGTTATACTAGCCACTTTCTTACGTTTACTAGGTTGCCCCCATGTCTAAGCCGTATCTGATTGCTCCTTCTATTTTGTCTGCAGATTTTGCTCGTTTGGGTGAGGATGTTGAAAAAGTATTGGCCGCAGGTGCGGATGTTGTGCATTTTGATGTCATGGATAATCACTATGTACCGAACTTAACTTTCGGTGCAGGTGTGTGTAAAGCATTGAAAAATTATGGCATTAAAGCACCGATTGACGTACATTTAATGGTTTCACCAGTCGACCGTATGATCGGTGACTTTTTAGATGCAGGCGCAGACATTATTACCTTTCATCCTGAAGCGAGCGACCACATCGACCGTTCTTTACAATTAATTAAAGCGGGGGGGGCGAAAGCCGGTTTAGTGTTTAATCCAGCAACGCCATTACATTATTTAGATTATGTGCTAGATAAAGTCGATCAAATTTTATTAATGAGCGTCAACCCTGGATTTGGCGGTCAAAAATTTATTCCAATGACTTTAGATAAATTACGCCAAGCCCGAAAAATAATTGATGCCAGTGGTTTAGACATTCGCTTAGAAGTCGATGGTGGCGTTGGTCCTGCCAATATTCGTGAAATTGCTGAAGCCGGCGCAGATATGTTTGTTGCAGGTTCGGCTATTTTTAGCAAACCAGACTATAAAGCCGTGATTGATGAAATGCGTGCGGAATTAAGCAAAGTGGGCACCTTAAACGTATAAGGCTTAAGTTTGTATTTTAACTAAGAATCCGATATTTTAAGGGTAATTCATGTATCCATCGGATTCTTATTTGCATTTTAAGTCGTTGTTGCAGAGCGCTGTACGTTTGCTAATTGCTTTTGCATTTGGCTGCTTTAGTGTGCTGAATGCTTTTGCACAATCGAATCATCCTGCAATGCAAAATTCGAAAACTGCAACGCCTTTGACGCAAATGCATCATGCATCGCCTATGCCGCCACAACAGATGACACATGCAATGGCGGATTGTGCACATCATCATTCAGACACAAATCTGCATATAACAAAAACAGTTCCAACAACGCATCCTCAAGGATGTTTCGACTGCCAGTTAATGCATTGCCAAACTCTAAATTATGCCTTGCTTGAACCAAGCATTAACTTGACCACGCACGCCATTATTCAAGAAAAAGCACTGGTTTTACAACCTGATGCCATGTCACATGTTTTAGCCGGATATTGGCAAGAAATTTTACGCCCACCCAGAGCATAAGCCTTTTTAAAAACGTTTTTTCATTTTTAAGAGAGCTTAGCTATGTCTATTTTTTTACGCCGTATTACAACCTTGGCTGCGTGTTTGCTGCTGTCGCCTTTCACTTTGGCCGCCATTCGTGAATATCATTTAACCATTGCACAGAAAATGGTGAATATTACCGGTCAAGCTGTAGAAAAAATTACCGTTAATAGTCAATTCCCTGCACCGACTTTGTTCTTTGAAGAAGGCGATGAAGCGGTAATTCATGTGCATAATCAACTCAAAAAGCAAGATACTTCTTTGCATTGGCATGGTCTTTTGTTGCCCGCAGTGATGGATGGCGTGCCGGGGTTGAATGGATTTCAAGGCATTCACCCAAATGCCGACTTTACCTATCGCTTTAAAATCCGTCAGACAGGAACCTATTGGTACCATGCGCACAGCGTTGGACAAGAGCAAGATGGTTTATATGGCGCTTTGATTATTTATCCTAAAAATAAACAGTATACAGATCCGGTTGATCGGGCAGATCGAGATGAAGTCGTGATGTTGTCCGATTTTCATGCATCATCGAGCCAGCAGATTATGAACAATCTTAAAAAATCTGCCGAGTATTATCAAAACCAACGAGAAACGCTGAAAGATGTTTGGCAGCAAGCCAAAACGCAAGGTGTGTTCGCCACATGGCAACAGCGCAAAATGTGGAATCAGATGCGCATGCTGCGTACCGATTTAAGCGATGTTACCGGTTATACCTTTTTAGTGAATGGCAAAACGCCTGCGCAGAATTGGACCACATCCTTCAAAACGGGCGAAAAATTGCGACTGCGATTCATTAATGCTTCTGCCATGTCTTTTTTTGATGTGCGGATTCCGAATTTAAAAATGACCGTTGTCAGTGCCGATGGGCAACCCATACAACCTGTCGCTGTGGATGAGTTTCGCTTTGGTGCAGGTGAAACCTACGATGTGATGGTCGAGCCGAAACAATCCAATTATCAGCTTCAAGCCGAATCGATTGATCGCAGTGGTTTTGCACTGGCGCAATTACATAAAGCGGCTACGCCATTTGAAAAATTGCCGCAACCGGAACATCGTCCACGTGCGTTATTAAGCATGAATGATATGCCCATGTCTGAGATGAAACATGACATGCCGATGTCTGAGATGAAACATGATATGCCGATGTCTGAGATGAAACACGATATGTCGATGTCAGATATGAAACATGATATGCCAATCTCAAATTCTGATTCTAAACAGTCAAAAGACGTTGAAGGATGGGCCAATGCATCGACCCCAATGGGTGAAAAAGCGCTGCAATATCAAGATTTAAAAGCAAGAATAGTGCAAAAGGATGCGCGCCAACCCACACAAACCATTGATATTTCTTTAGATGGCAACATGGAGCGTTATATTTGGAGCATGAATGGTAAAACGCTTTCACAGGCCACACCATTGCAGGTGAAATATGGCGAGCGTGTTCGACTCAGATTCATCAATCACACCATGATGGCGCATCCCATGCATTTACATGGCATGTTTGTGCAATTAGAAAATGGTCAGAAACTGGAAAATCTACCCAATAAACACACTATTATTGTGCCACCCGCGCAAACGGTGAGTGTGTTATTAACTGCCGATGAAATGGGCGAATGGGCGATCCATTGTCATTTGTTGTATCACATGACTGCGGGCATGATGAATACTTTAATTGTGGGCAAAGTGTCATCTGCACCGGTTTTAGCAGAAAAAATGCCGATGAATGAGGAGCAATCTCATGCACATCACTAAATATTCTCGTTGGGTTGTGGGTGGTTTGTTCTTCATCATGCAGCCAAGTTGGGCCGAGCAAACGCCCATCATGTCGATGTCTGATATGCAAGATCATCCGATGCCACAGATGCATGAGCCTAAAACGACAGCTTCAGATTCTAAATCGACTCAACTTACTGACGATTCGATGCCGATGATGACGCACTTGCATGGCTCGGAAATTTATATGGCAACTGAGTGGCAGAATAAGTGGCAGCTAGATCGGGATGGGACGGGGCAATTGCAGTCGGAACTGACGCATTGGATAGGCTCAGATATAAATAAACTTTACTTAAAAGCCGAATTAGAAAAGCGTGAATCTCAGGCACGTGAAAGCGAGCTGCATGTTTTATATAGCCGAAATATTGCATCCTTTTGGGATGTGCAAACTGGGCTGCATTATCGGCAAAATTTGAACTTTTCAGAAAATAAACATGCACTTGATGCTGTGTTTGGTGTGCACGGGCTTGCGCCTTATTTTTTTGAAACCGATGCGTATGCATATGTCGGGCAACATCAATATTTGGCTTTAAAGTTAGATACTCGGCGGGATGTGTTATTGACGCAAAAATGGATTGCTTCGCCTTTTTTTAAAGCGCTATGGGTACTGCAAGATCAAGCGAAAACTGCACAAAAAAAGGGACTGGCACATGCACAATTGGGTGTGCAAACGCATTACGAGATGAATAAGCAGGTGATGCCTTTTATCGAGTTTGGCTATGAATATGAAAATGGCCTGAAAGCTAGTGCATGGCAACACACCCAAACATCGCATTCGGGCTGGGTTTCTGCATTAGGTTTTACATTGAAATTTTAATGAACATAAAAAAGGCGCCGATATTCAGCGCCTTTTTTATGCTGTATATATAAGTTAAGACGTCCGTTTGGTGTAAGTCAAAATGAAACTTTATTTTAAAACCATGCATACGCCGGTTGGTCGATTGTATTTGGTTGCAAGCGATTGCGCGCTGCATGCGGTATTGTGGCAACAAGAATATGAGCGTGTATTTAAATCTAGGGATTTAATTGCAAGCGAGCAACATTTCATTTTGCAAAAAGCCCAAGGTCAGTTAGAACAATATTTTTTGGGGCAGCGCCAAGTGTTTGATCTGCCCATTGAAATGTCAGGTACTGAATTTCAGAAAAAAGTTTGGCAAGCCTTACAAAGTATTGCATATGGGAAAACTGCAAGTTATTTAGAGATTGCCACGCTGATTGGTAACCCC
Organism: Acinetobacter sp. MD2(2019); assembly: GCF_035615615.1. Taxonomy (NCBI): domain Bacteria; kingdom Pseudomonadati; phylum Pseudomonadota; class Gammaproteobacteria; order Moraxellales; family Moraxellaceae; genus Acinetobacter; species Acinetobacter sp. MD2(2019). The sequence continues at coordinate 124,969 of NZ_VTDU01000005.1, forward strand.
AAAGCTGTGCGCGCGGTAGGTATGGCCAATAGTCGAAATTTGCTTTCTATTATTGTGCCATGCCATCGGGTCATTGGTGCAAATGGCAAAATGGTGGGTTATGCAGGTGGTTTAGACAATAAAATAACTTTGCTGGGTTTAGAGCGCAAAAACACTGAATAAGAGGTTCAAGTTTAAAAAACTTTTTTATGCATCCAAAACCGAAAAAGACGGCACTAATGTCTTACTCAACTTTGACTTCTACAGACGCATAGTCTTCATCCGACGAATCATATATAATTAGCGCAATTTTATGACACTCTTTCACACATTCAATCTGTACATCAAAATATTTGTACAAATGTGTGTCCCAATTGCAGATTAATCCCATGTTAAAAGACCAATTAGCCAAAGAAGTAAAGGCACGTAGAACCTTTGCAATTATTTCGCATCCCGATGCGGGTAAAACCACCATGACTGAAAAATTATTGTTATGGGGGAAAGCGATTCAAGTTGCAGGAATGGTGAAAAGCCGTAAATCTGACCGTGCAGCCACATCAGATTGGATGGAAATGGAAAAAGAACGTGGGATTTCAATTACCACCTCAGTTATGCAATTTCCGTTTAAATCGCACGTCATTAACTTACTCGATACGCCCGGACATGAAGATTTCTCGGAAGATACCTATCGTACTTTAACTGCCGTAGATTCTGCCTTAATGGTGATTGATGGCGCAAAGGGCGTTGAAGAGCGAACCATTAAATTGATGGACGTGTGTCGTATGCGTGATACGCCAATTGTTTCTTTCGTGAACAAAATGGACCGCGAAATTCGTGAACCATTAGAATTATTAGATGAAATTGAAAGTGTATTAAAAATTCGTTGTGTTCCAATTACTTGGCCGTTAGGAATGGGGCGTGACTTTGCAGGGGTTTATAACATTCTGCAAAATAAACTGTATGTTTATAAAGCCGGTTTTGGCTCAACCATTACCGATATCGAAATTCGTGATGGCTATGACCATGCCGATATTCGAGAAAAAGTGGGTGAGTTGGCATTTAAATCATTTGAAGAATCTCTAGAATTGGTACAAATGGCGAATGAACCGTTAGATCGTGAACAATTCTTAGCAGGTAAACAAACGCCTGTTTTATTTGGTACCGCCTTAGGTAACTTTGGGGTAGACCATGTCTTAGATGCCTTTGTGGAATGGGCACCTGAACCAAAAGCACATCCAACCCAAGAACGCAGCGTTGAAGCCACAGAAGAAGGTTTTTCTGGTTTTGTCTTTAAAATCCAAGCCAATATGGACCCGAAACATCGTGACCGGATTGCCTTTATGCGTATTTGCTCGGGTAAATACGAAAAAGGTTTAAAAATGAACCATGTGCGTATTGGTAAAGAGGTTCGTATTTCCGATGCGTTGACTTTTTTAGCGGGTGAACGTGAGCATTTAGAAGAAGCGTGGCCGGGCGATATTATTGGTTTGCACAATCACGGCACCATTCAAATTGGCGATACCTTCACCAGTGGTGAAAAACTACATTTTACTGGTATTCCACATTTTGCACCTGAAATGTTCCGCCGCGTTCGTTTAAAAGATCCGTTAAAGTCGAAACAACTGCAAAAAGGCTTAAAAGAGTTGTCTGAAGAAGGCGCAACGCAAGTGTTTATGCCACAAAACAGCAATGACCTAATTGTGGGCGCGGTGGGTGTACTTCAGTTTGACGTGGTTGCATATCGCTTAAAAGAAGAATACAAAGTCGATTGTATTTATGAACCAGTCAGCATTAACACGGTACGTTGGGTACATTGTGATGATGATAAAAAGTTTAATGAATTCAAAAAGAAAGCGCATGACCAATTATCGGTAGATGGTGGTGGTCATTTAACCTATTTAGCACCTAGCCGTGTGAACTTACAAATTATGCAAGAACGTTGGCCAGATATTCAATTTAGCAATACGCGCGAGCATTAAGTCTTCATTTAAAAACAGCTTCTTCGGGAGCTGTTTTTTTACTGTTGATGCATTGCCATAACGCGACTTGAATAAAAGTTAAATGGTTGCTTAGTATGCATCAATCATTCGGTTGATATAAGATAAAGATTTACAATGGATGGTTTAAATGGGGCAGTCTTTTAAAGTCGCGCTTTTGGTTGGGCTTGTTTTAATGCTTGGCGCATGCAAAAAAAAATCGGATGACGCAACATCAGCATCTGACCCGAAAGTATCAATCAGTGCGCATAATCCAGACATTTTGCCTTATTTAAATATCAAAACGCAGCCTGCGCAATATGCGTTACCTTTTTGCGAAAAGAAAAACTGTATTGATATCAATATTCAAACCGTGCAAACCCAAGATCCATGGTTGAATCAATGGGTTGAAAAAAGTCAAAGTCAGGTGATTCAGTCACAAATTGTCTTAAAACAAAATTTGAGTTTGCAACAGGCCATTAATGCCTATATTAAAGCCTCCGATGATTGGCAACAGCAATTCTCACAAAATCAGCCGTATCGTTTACAGATGCAAAGTCGCATTGCTGCTCAGCGCAATCAGTATGTGTTGTTGCAGTTAGAAGTGAACAGTAAACAAGCCGATATTGAGGTGAAAGATCGTCAATATTTCTTTGTTGCCGACCGCAAACAACAAAAAAATCTAAGTATTTTAGATGTGATTGAACCAATGCAGCAGCCGCAAGTTGATGCTTGGGTGCAAAAGGCATATCAGACGTGGTTACAGCAGCAGCCTGAAAATGCACAACAACTGGCGCCGAAAAAACTGTATTGGGGACAAGCCGAATGGTTTTTTGATGGTGAAGGGGTTGGGCTACATTTTAGAGCCAATGAGATTGTTAAAAATAGCAAACAACTAGACATCTTTTTAAGCAAACAGCAGACGCAGCAAGCATTAAAAGCCACTGTTTTTCAACGCATGTTCTAATCATTTACAGATTGACAGTGTTCGTGTAGCGAAGAACAGGTTAAGGTGTGACGATAGGATTTAAAGAAAAGAGCGGTTTTTAGATGAATTCAAACACGAAAATAACCACCACGGTTGTCATGAGCTTGGGTTTAATGCTCAGTGCTTGCCAAAAACAACAAGATCACACCGCATCCGCTGCATCTGAAACCACAGCATCGGCACCCGCGGCTGTAAGTAAGCCGACCTTTTCGGCAGATGTTCAACCTGTCGGACTGAGCTTGCCGAAGTGTCAAGGCAATGCTTGCTCTGAATTTAAAGTACAACAATTAAAAAGTAATGTGCCTTTTATTGATGAACAGGTCAATAAAGCCATTTTAGATAATTTAAAAGAGATTTTAGACGTTTCCGATTTATCTGCCTCTGAGCTGAGCGCATCACAATCACAAGTGAATCTGCAAAATCAGGATGAATTTACGCGCGCTGTGGCTGCCTATGCTGCTGATTTTGTCAGTTTAGATCAGCAACTCAAAAAAATCGGAACAAGCGCACAGCTAAGCTTGAATATAGAGCCGAAAGTAATGCCAAGCCCTGAAGGATTGGTCACCATTCAGCTCAATACAGATAATTTTATGGGCGGCGCGCATGGTGCGGCGTCACAACAATATTTGGTTTTTGATTTAGACCAGAAAAAACAATTAAAACTGGATGATGTTTTGCTTAAACAACAACATGCGGCTTTAGAAAAATTGGCGTATGCGCAATTTAAACAGTGGGTGATGGAACAAAAATTGGCAGATAACGTAAAAAGCTATGAGCAAGCATGGCCATTCAAACTCAGTGACAATTTCTACTTCGACGATAAAGGTTTAAATTTACAGTACGGCGAATATGAGATTGGGCCATACGTGGTGGGCATGCCAAGCTTTCATTTAAGCTATGCGCAGTTAAATGGCATTGTAAAACCACAATATTTAGCCAAAACAGCATCTTAAACCGCTATGCAAGCAGAACCATCATTATGTTTATTTGATACGCATACCCATTTTGACGTTCCCGAGTTTGATGTAGATCGGGAACGGCTTGCTGTTGTCGCCAAAAAATCGGGCGTGGATGCTTTAATCTTGATTGGTTTTTTAGCTTCGCGCTTTGGCGATTTAGTTCGCACGCATCACACGTTACAACAACTTGAAAATGCACCTAAAAGCTATTTAGCACCGGGATTACATCCATTTTATATTGAACAGCACTTAGCTGATCATGTACATGATTTGGAGCAACTGCTTAAAGTAGAACATTGTGTGGCGATTGGCGAAATCGGCCTAGATACTTTTTTAAAGCAGCATAAACAGCCGCAAATGTATCAAAAACAACGTGAATATTTTGCCGTGCAATTAGAGTTAGCAAAAAATTATCAAAAACCAGTGCTATTACATATTCGTAAAGCCCATGCCGATGTATTACAGCAACTCAAACAGCATAAATTTAAATTCGGTGGCATTGCACATGCCTTTAGTGGGGGCGTTGAAGAAGCCAAAGCACTAATTAAAATGGGATTTAAAATTGGTGTGACAGGGCAAATTACCAATCCGCAAGCGAAAAAGCTGCATCAGGTGGTACAGGTCATTGGCGCGGAACATTTGGTGATTGAAACCGATTGCCCCGATATGACACCGCTATGTTGCCAAGATTCAACCGAATCACGCACCCGAAATACGCCAGTGAATTTAATTTATGTCTTACAAGGATTAGCCCAAAGCTTAAATCTTGCACCCGAACAACTAGCGCCTGTGCTGTGGCACAATTCATTAACGGCTTTGCATTTATCCAAGTGAAATAACTGCAACATTTGCTCGTGAAAAATAAGTAAAATAGCCCTTCGAAACAAGATGAGAACACTGCGTGTATGTCTGAGCTAGCACAATCTGATGAATATGATCGCCGTTTTGCCGGTGCTGCGAAAATTTATGGTGATGATGCGTTTGCACACTATGCAAATAGCCATGTGATGGTGATTGGGATTGGCGGTGTGGGCAGTTGGGCAGTCGAAGCATTGGCACGAACAGGAGTGGGCAAGCTAACCTTAATTGATATGGATGTCTTGGCGGCATCCAATGTTAATCGTCAATTACCTGCATTAACCAGCACGCTTGGGCGTGAAAAAATTGAGGTCATGGCTGCGCGTTGTCGTGAAATTAACCCGCGTATTCAACTCAATTTAGTCGATGATTATTTAACCGCAGATAATTTAGCCGAGATAATGGCGGCAAAACCCGATATCGTGTTGGACTGCATTGATGACGTCAAAGCCAAACTCGCGCTGATGCTGTATTGTCGCTTTCAAAAAATTCCATTAATTGTGTCGGGCGGTGCAGGCGGAAAACTTGATCCGCTGAACATTCGTGTGGCTGATTTATCCAAAACGGAACAAGACCCGATGCTGGCTAAATTACGCAGTCAATTGCGCGCCAAAGGTATTTGCAAAAAGCCCAAAGAAAAATTTGGAATTACTTGTGTCTATTCCATTGATAATCCCTTTTCAAGTGGCAATGTCTGTGCAACGGCAGGCTTACGTTGTGGCGGCTATGGTTCTGCGGTGGTGGTGACTTCAACTTTTGCTATGGTTGCAGTGGCCGAAGTGTTGAAAAAATTAGATGCGAAAGTAAAGTCTGTGTGAATCTAAAATAGCTTTAACCACCGTGCAGTCGATTTACGCTTCAAATCATCATTTACATTCGAACCGCTTATGGTTTTAGCATTAAAGTTGACAGGGCTGATGATCTTCAGTTTGATGTGCAGCCCGAGTTTTGCCAAGCCATCAGATGGCTGTATGATGATGACCGTTGTCATAGATTGAGCCTGAGATGAACTTGGCGACCAAGAGCCGGATGATCAATCATCCACCCAAATTCAAGATGATGATGTTTGTTGCGTTAAAGAAACTTGCTTCTGCCAATGGTATGCGCCATAAAGCGAATTAAATAACGAGGCGCAGGTCATCATCAACATGGCGTAATTACCTGCCACAGCCCAAATAATAATGCCTAAAATATTCGAGCTAATCCATAAATACCATTGTTCTGAATAACGCAGCGTCATTAAAATTTGCGCCACAATACAAATGACCACGGTAAATGAATCTAGGCGAACTTGCTGTGCATTTAAATGGGCTAAAATTTCGGCGTAGCCAAATGAGCAGCTTAGTACAACCGCCAGCATCAGCATCCAGCCTTTGGCCGTCAGTTTTTTTACTTGAATGTCCGATGAAATATCGGTCTGTTTATTGCGGTTTTTAATCCAAAAATATAAACCAATAAACTGCATGGGAAAGTAAAACAACCCACTGAGCATAGCTTCGCCATAAATGTGATTATTAAACGAAATATAAGCATATAAACTGGTGGCGACCATGCCGAAAAAGAAATTTTCCATGCGTCCTTTGGCCACCAACACCACGCAGAGCATATTGGCCAGTGCACAAATTAAATCAATTGCGGTTTGTTGCCACCAAAAAAATAGGATGAATTGAATGCTTGAAAACGCAGTCAGCCAGACTTTTTCAAATAGCGTCCATCCTTGTAAAAGCTTCATTTAAATATTCCCAGCGCAGTGCATCAAAATTGCGCTAGATGATGCGTGGGAATGCTTTAAAATTCAATCTTCAAGGCTGTTTTAATTGTACTTTTTAAGAAATTTCAGTGTTTTGATGCGTGGCGAGATAATTTTCAGTGCGAACGATAGCATCTTGCATCTGTTGAATCGCGGCTTTGACATCATCTAATGATTTAGCATTGCCACCACTTAACGCTTGGCGCCATTTACGTGCGCCCGGTAAATTTTGGAATAATCCTAAAATATGTCGGGTGATAATCGAAAGCGGCGCACCTTCGGCAAGGCGTTGCTCAATATAGGGCAACATTTGCTGCATAATATCGAACCGATTCGGCAAGTCCAATTGCCACAGTTGCCCTAATTCTGCCAGAAGGTAAGGATTATGATAGGCTTCGCGGCCAATCATCACCCCATCAACGTGTTGTAAATGTGCTTGTGTTTCTGCCAGTGTTTTAATTCCGCCATTAATTTCAATAAATAAATGTGGACGATCCTGTTTTAAGCGATAAACATCGGCATAACGTAATGGCGGCACTTCACGATTTTCTTTCGGTGACAAGCCTTTTAATATAGCAATACGGGCATGTACCACAAAATGAGTACATCCTGTTTTGGCAACAGTATCGACAAAATTGAGCATTTCTTCATAAGATTGCATATTGTCAATGCCAATACGGTGTTTGACATGCACAGGAATTTGCACAGCCTGTTGCATGGCGGCAATACATTCAGCCACCAGTTCAGGCTCGGCCATCAGGCACGCACCGATTTTATTATTTTGTACGCGGTCGCTTGGACAACCCACATTTAAATTAATTTCGTTATAGCCCCAATCTTGGGCCATTTTGCTGCACAGTGCCAGTTCTTGCGGATTTGAGCCACCCAACTGCAACACAATAGGCTGTTCTTGTGTATTGAAGTTTAAATGGCGCTCGGCATCGCCATGAATGATTGCACCTGTGGTGACCATTTCGGTATAGAGCACAACATTGGGATTAAACAAACGCGCAAAATAACGGTAATCTTTTGTGGTCCAATCCATCATCGGAGCAACACTGATGCGTGGTGAGTGAGTGTTGTTAAGGGTTTCTGATTGAATCATTTAAAATCATCCAGTTAATTTGGTTTTGATACTAAATTATTTACAGCTTTTTCCGCTTAATTTGCACCATTTCAATGTTGATTTACGCCTTGGCTTACGCTTAAAAGTAAACTTTTATCGGGTAAAATTTTGCGCGTACTATAGCACAAGCGAAACATAAGAGTAGAGCAATTGCTTATGCTACAGATGTTGAAATCTGTTGTGAGAGGTTTGACAGTTTCAAATTCATATTTCTAATTCATTATCAAATGCTTTGATTAAATCAGATTTTTGAATTTTATCTTTTTTTAGCAAAAGCCTGGTTTGTACCTAAGATATTTACTTGTTTGAATTCTGTACTTTTGCCGTACAAGAAGACGTTTGTCATTAATTCATCCCAAATGATGAGATAGGTTCAAAAAAAGCCGAAACAGAGTCAAATTTGTGTCAATAGCATATCTTATTTTTAATAGAGAACTGGTTCATATCTTGAATAATACAATTAAAATTACATTTTGAAATATTTGGTTAAATATTAACCATATGAAAAATAAAATTTAATTAATAAATATCACATAATTGTTGATAAAGTGTAAAAAATAATTAATTTAATAAAAAAAGGATAGGTTTATCACACTATGAATAAAATTTACAAAACCGTACTAAATAAAAACACAGGTGAAATTGTTGCAGTTTCAGAAAAAGAAACCAGCAATAGTAGAAGTCAGTGTGGAACTAATCCTAAAAATAGTGAAATTGAAATACATGGCTTAGATTTACAGTCTGACGATTTACCTAAACTGAGTACAAAAAAAAGAGCCTTAGTTCTTGTTGTGGGGCTAAGTCTTGCAAGCTTTTATAGCTCGAATGCGTTTGCCGCAACTACTTATGATGGCACGGCTACGTTAACCGATAGCACGTTAGTAGGCGGCAATTTTTCTCAAATTATTAATAACCCAGCAGGCAAGGGCGTATATGATGCAACAGAGTCAGATGCTGATGTCACTGTCAATTATGCAACAGGAGATACGCCAGACTTTGTATTGGCAGGTTATAGCTCTGTGAATGCCGACAATACTGCTGAAGCAAAAAAATCACTAAATAATACCGTCACCCTACAACAGGGCAAGATTAATGGGAATGTTTATGCTGGGCTTGTTGAAGGAACGGTTATTGCTGGAGATAGGGAGTCTACTTCGAACCTAGATGAGTTCGACCCACTACTTAGTTCGCAAATAAGCAATAAACAACTTGATGCCAATAACAATATCATCAATGTATTAGGTCAAAATGAAATTGACGTCATTGGAAATTTCTATGCTGGATATACAGGCATCAATATTCAATATGGAGAAATTACCGCCAATCCATCTCCCTCATCAGAAGTCGATGCTTATGCTTTATCTATGGTTGATGTCACAAACAATGCATTAAATGCAAACAGTAACCAAATTAATATTTCCGGACAAAAGAAGGCCTTCAATAACTTGGCTGCAGGGTATACTGGCATTAATATTCAATATGGAAACTTTATCGCCAGTGGCACATCAAATAACAGAACCAATAGCGCTGTAACAGCTTCAGCCAACGCCTCCAACAGTGCGTTAAATGCAAATCTCAACCTAATAAAGATCTCAGGACAAAATAATACCTTCAATAACTTGACTGCAGGATATGCTGGCATCCATATTCAATATGGAGATTTGACTAGTTCTGGCATCACCACCGACAGTGTCTACACCGTCGCAGGTGGCCAAGCAAGCAGCTCCAATGGACTATTAGACAGTCCTTTAAATGCAAATTTAAATCAGATTAATACCTCAGGACAAAATAATAGCTTCAATAATTTATCTGTTGGATATGTTGGCTTTAATCTTCAACACGGAGACTTGAGCGTCTACGTCAGTTCCAAACAAGCCGAATTCGCCGGAGCAGGCATCGTCGACTATGCCTCCAACAATACTTTAAATGCAAACAGCAACCTAATTAATATCGCTGGTGAAAATAACAGCTTCAATAACCTCTCTACTGGATATGCGGGCATCAATATTCAATATGGAGATACAACTGTAAATAGCATGTACAAAAAAAATCCTGCCATTATAGTCTTCGCTAAAGCTTCCAAGAATGCTTTAAATGTAAATAGCAACCAAATTAATATATCAGGAGAAAATAATACCTTCAATAACCTATCTGCTGGATATGCAGGCGTGAATATTCAGTTTGGAGATGTGATCTCTGCCAACACCGATGCCACTACAACTGCCAATGCCAATGCCAACGCCAACGCCTATGCCAACGCCTCCGGCAATACTTTAAATACAAATAGCAACCAAATTAATATCATTGGCGAAAATAATACATTCAATAACCTTTCTGCTGGATATGCGGGCATCAATCTTCAATACGGCAATATCACAGGAGGAACAAAGATTATCAATAGCGTTACCACCTATGATGGTTCAACACTTGATGTAGATTTATCCAGTACCACACTGTCGGCAAGTGAAAATATAATTAGTTTAACTGGTAGCTCAACCGTGAATGGCAGTGTCAATACCGGCTATATTGATTTTAATATTGACCATGGAGAAGTGAAAAAAGCCGATGGTTCAGATGGAACAATAACCGTTACGACAACAGGTACAAAAGCTACAGCCACCAACAATACCATTAGTATTGATGGTGAACATAAATTTACTAATCCAGATGCAACTATTTATGGTGGTTACTTAGCCTATAACACAGCCAAAGGTTATAAACCTGAAAGCTATGACGTGTTTACGGGTAACACTTTAAACTATGCCAATAAAACTCCAATTTCAATTGGTTCTGTGGCCAACTTCCAAACCTATAAATTTGTTTTAACCCCAGAACAAGCCAATAGCAGTACTCCATTAATTTCGGCGAAAAGTATTAGTTTAGGTGCGAATGAAACCAACATTAGCGATGGCTCAACCACAGCATCTGATGTTTATGTGACTGGTATTCATTCGGGCAAACTGGTTCCGACCAACAGTAAATTTATCTTAATGCAAGGCGATGACTTTACAGGTGCAGGCACTGGTCATATCTCTAGTGGGGTAGCCCAGCAAGGGATTTCATTACTGTATGATGTGGAAACCAAAGTAGACACAGACAATAAACAAGTCATTGCCATCATTAAGGCTGGACACGGTGTAAACTCGCAAGTTAAATCATTACTGGAAGGAAATTTATCTGGCTTAATGCTATTAGATCGTGGTACGGATAACCTATCGGATAGTATCCTTGCTGCCATTAATGACCAAAATAATAAACGTGGTTTAGTTCCATTCATTATTGTATCTGGCAACCATACCAATTATGACTCTGGTTCAAGCATCAAATCGAATGGTGCCTTCTTAACTGCGGGTCTAAGCGTACAAGGTGATCAATCAACCGTTGGTTTATTCAGTGAAAATGGTTGGGATAGCTATAAAACCCATAATGACTTTAGTGATGCCGCTGAAGTGAATGGTAAAGGTCATAACCGCTTTCATGGCGTAGGCATATACGGACACTATGACTTCAAGAATAACTGGTATGCCGATGGAACCATCCGCGGAGGACGCTTATTAACCACGTTTAGTACCGATGATCTACGCAATGCAGTGACTCAAGAAAAAGCCAGTTACGATATCAGCAGCAGCTACTATGGGGTCAATCTGAAAGGGGGTTATATCTTCGATTGGAATGCGAAAAACAAAGTCGACCTCAGTGCCAAATACGCATGGGTTGGAACCTCAGCGCAAGATCTTGTTGTTGCAGGCGATAACATTCATTTTGATAAAATGAACTCACATCGTGTGACGCTCAATGCAGAGAACAGCTATCAAACCACCCCTGAAATGAGTGTTTTAACCGGTCTAGGGGTTGAATATGAATTTGATGCTAAAGCCACAGGAACCACATATGAAACGTTTAACATTCCATCTCCAAGTCTAAAAGGTGCCACTGGTTTAGTGAGTTTAGGCTTACATTACCAACCGACTTCGAACAAACGTTTAAGCTTGGATGTAAAAGGCAATGGCTACTTTGGCAAACGTGATGGTGGAAGTGGTTTGGTCAGAGTAAATTACCAGTTCTAATCTGAGTTTAGGTATATTATTTGGTCGTATTTAATTAAGAGCAGCACCTGAGTTTTGATGTTTTGTCCTAGTAGAAACATGAAAACAAAGGTGCTTTTTTATGCATTGTATTTCTCATATATTTTTAGCTTAGCTGATTTTTACAACAGCCAACTACCCACAATGACGTCATTTCACATTCAATCCACTGCGTTTTAGTTTTTTATCTTAGCGCAGCGTACTCAATCTTATTTATCCATTTTATTTTGTACGAATAATGAATGAAGTTCCTTGAGTAGAATAAGACTTAAACTCAATCTGCCAATTTAAATATTGGCAAATGCGTTGTACTAAAGACAAACCTAAACCGAGATGATGGCTCGACTGGTAAGAACCCGTAAAGGCTTCAAACATTTGAGGTTGTAAATCTTCAGAAATGCCTACGCCATTGTCATAGACACAAAAGCCATCTACCCTAAGCGAGAGAGTCACACTGCTGCCATGGCCTGCATATTCAATTGCATTGCGAACTAAATTCGACATCACGGTATAACAAAGATTGGCTGGATAGTCTTGGTCGGTATATTCGGCATCGTCAAGAAGCAGTGAAATTTGATAGTTTTTTGCAAAAGATAAATTTTCAGCAATCACTTGCGCTGCAATAGCGGATAAGGCTTTGTGTTCAGAAGTCGATGCGGTAATCGGATTTTGTCTGGCAAGCGCTAAATAAACTTGTAGCTGCTGTAATATCCGCTGTGCCGATTGTTGTATGCCTGCAACGCGTTGTTGTGATTTGATCGGCCAGTCCTTCGCCGTCGCTAATAGTAATTCACAACTGCTTAAAATCACCATCAGTGGCGTGCGCAGTTCGTGGCTAATGTCTGCCGTAAATAATCGTTCCCGTTGTAATGCTTGGTTAAGTTGGTCGTAAACTTCATCGAAGGCTTGGGCTAATTGACCAATCTCATTTTTGGGATAATTGATTGCCAGTTGGTTTTGGTATTCTGGTTGTAAATCTTGTCGAATGCGTTTTTCTAATTCTTCAATGGGGCGGATAGCATAACGCGTGGTTATGTAAATTAAAATAAAGCTTAACCCTAAACTTGCTGAAATAATCATCACGCACAATAAAAAGGGCGAAATTCGTTCTTCTTCAAAGTTGGTGTAGTCCCTAAGTAAGATGTAGCGCTGATCTGGATAATCGACCACCATCACATGCCAAATTAAGTGATCTCGGGCAATTTTGTGAAATCCTGTGGGTAAATGACGAATCCAGTCTGGAAAAGTGTGAGAGAATTTTTCTGCATGAAAGAACCGATTGGCCCGACCAACATCTTCACCTTTTAAATATTGGTGCCGAATACGATCAATTGCCAAACTCATATCAATACTTTGTAATTGCTTTTCTCCGCGTTTGGACAACACAATAAACGCGGTACTAATAATGGCACTGAACAATAGGGTGACCAAAAAGAACCGCATAATCATTTGGGTTTTTAAGTGGTCAGATCGCACAAGGTTTAATTGCACAGCTTATAGCCTACGCCGTGAATGGTTTGTAATAATCCGGTCGCATGTGGAAATGGTTTATCGATAATTTGTCGAATTTGATGAATATGTGTGCGTAAGCTGTCACTTGAAGGTGGTGAATCTTGCCATAAATGTTCTTCAAGTTTACTTCGACTCACCACGTTGGGACTGGCAAGCATTAAGGTTTCAAGCAACATTAATGGAATGGGCGCGAGTTTTAACTTTTTGCCTTGTCGGGTGAGTTCGTAGGTTTGGCGGTTCAGTTGTAAATCTGCAACGGTTAAAATATGCTGACCGGCTAAATTATAACAACGATTCCACAACGCTAAAATTCGCGCATGTAATTCTGCAAGCGCAAAAGGTTTAATCAGATAATCATCTGCCCCCATAGAAAAACCTTGCAGTTTATCGTGCAGTTGGTCGCGCGCGGTAATCATAATGATGGGCTGGCGCGGTGACACGCGTTTAATTTGTTGGCAAATCTGAAATCCATTGAGGCGGGGCAGGTTAATATCCATCACAATTAAGTCATAGCTTTGTTTTTCCGCCAAAGTTTGCCCCTGAATGCCATCGGTTGCAATATCTATGATATAGCCTTGTAGCTCTAAATATTCTGCAATATTTTTTAAAATATCTAAATCATCTTCAATAATAAGAATCTTCATTTTGTATTTAATATAGCCAATATAACGCTTCATCATAGCTTAAGCTTGAAATAACGCCTACTGCAAATGCAGACATTTTATAAGCATTTCAGATGTATTGGAATTGGGGGGTAATTTTTATATCATGCTTGAAATGGTGTTAAATATTCGTTGTATAAATTGATGATGAAGCTGATTACGGTTGCTGCGGCAATTATTTTAAACGACCACGGTGAAATGTTGTTGGTGCGTAAAAAAGGCACCGACTATTTTATGCAAGTTGGTGGCAAGCTTGAAGAAAATGAACAACCGCAAGAGGCTTTGCTCAGAGAAATACAAGAAGAAATTGGCGTGAGTGCTGAAATTATTCAAGATTTTGGTTTAATCAAAACACAAGCGGCCAATGAAGCGGGTCATCAGCTACATGCGTATGTATTTCATGTCCAACTACACGATACGCCCGTGGCATTGGCTGAACTTGCCGAACTACGTTGGATTCACCCCACGCAAGCCCAACAACTTTTGCTTGCGCCATTAACAGAGCAGTTTGTGCTTCCGGTCATTGCGCGCCTAAACCCAGCAATTATGGTTTAGTTTTTATCTGAATCACACTTTTGCTCTATTGCTGCAACTTACAGCGGCGTTCAAAATCTTTTTGGAATTTTCTGTCCACCAACGACAGGCGATTCTGCATTTTTTAATGTGGCAAAAAGCCACGTTTCAGCATGATTGACCGCTTGTTGAATGTTATCACCGAGGGCTAAACGTCCTGCAATATAACTGGCCAATGAACAACCTGAACCGTGATATTCACCATCTAAACGCGCACAGGTCGTTTCTGAAATCAGCTCGCCATTAATATATAACGCATTACGAATATAATCTGCGGTTGCTTCATGCCCACCTTTCACCAAAACCGCGTGCGCGCCCATGCTCAATAATTTTTGTGTGGCGAGTTCTAAATCGTCCAGTCCAGTTAAGGCACGTAGTTCTATGGTGTTCGGGGTAATAATGGTTGCAAGTGGAATGAGTTGTTGAAACGCGTGTACTAAAGTTGCCTGATCTCCTAAAGATCCACCACTATTGGCAACCAATACCGGATCGAGTACATATTGATATTCAGGATGCGATTTTAAAAAATCGGCTAAGGCTTGAATATTTTCGGTGGTACCCAACATGCCCGATTTAACACATTGAATGGGTAAGTCATTGACCACCGCATTGGCTTGAGCCAAAAGCAATTGACTTGATGTTGCTTCAAAGCCAAAGACCTGTTGCGAATTTTGAATGGTTAATGCAGTGCAGGCAATTGCCGCATGTGCGCCACTTTGACCAATCGCTTCAATATCAGCTTGTAAGCCTGCACCGCCAGATGGGTCTAAGCCAGAAAAACACAACACGGTTGGGCGCATGAAAAAAACTCGTTCTGATATTCAATGTAACTTGAGTATAACTAAAATTTATTTAAATTTAGAGTCAGTGTTTTATGATGATGTTTACTTTTTTAAAATAACCGACTTACACAGTGTTACTCGATTTGGGTCTAACTGACACAAAGCAAAATATTTTATAAATTATACTGAAAGCTCAAAACTATTGCTTGATTAAAAATAAAGAACAGGAGAATACAATGGGCTTTTTTGACTTTATTAAAGGTGTTGGTAAGAAAAATGAAGCGCCTGTAGAGCAGCCAACCACCGCAGCCGAACCAACCGCACAACAAATTGCAAATCAATTACTTGCGCACATTCAAAGTTTAGGTTTACCCGTTGCAGGTTTGTCTGTGAATTACAATAGCAGCACCGATTTAGCAACCATTCAAGGTCAAGTGAAAAGTCAGGCCGACAAAGAAAAAATTATTCTTGCCGTGGGTAATATTGACCATGTTGCACAGGTGGATGATCAAATGACGGTTGAAGAACCGGCACCTGAAAGTAAATTTTATACCGTTAAGTCGGGCGATAATTTATCTAAGGTGGCGAAAGAATTTTATGGCGATGCCAACCAGTATCCGAAAATTTTTGAAGCCAATAAGCCAATGCTTAAATCGGCAGATGCAATTTACCCAGGACAAGTACTGCGTATTCCTGCATAAGTCTATCCGTCGTTAAGTTAATTCAAAAAGCCACCTTAAAGATTCTTTAGCGTGGCTTTTTTATATTTATCGACTTTCACACGGCATTATTATTGGTTTTTCAAATACGTAAATGACTGGAAAAAACTTCAAACAATGCGTATAAAGAGCAACGAATTAACTTGGTAGAGTAAGGTTAGCGTGGTAAATATTCAGCATCTGTTATTAGATTTAGACGGGACCTTAACCGATCCAAAACAAGGCATTCATGGTTCAATTCGTTATGCTTTAGCCAAAATGAATCAGCCGTTAAGTGACGATGTCGACTTAAACTGGACGATTGGCCCGCCACTAAAACCATCTTTAGCAACCTTACTGAACACCCATGACGATGCACGCGCAGAGCAAGCATTACAATATTATCGAGAACGCTTTGCCGATATTGGCTTGTATGAAAACCAAGTCTATGATGGTGTTGCTGAAACATTAGTTAAATTACAACAACGCGGTTATAAACTGTATTTGGCAACCGCTAAGCCTCAAGTCTATGCAAGAAAAATTTTACAGCACTTTGATTTATTAAAATATTTTACCCAAGCTTATGGCAGTGAATTAACTGGTGAACGAACCGATAAAGGCGATTTAATTCATTACATTTTGCAGCAAGAACAATTAAATGCTGAAACTTGCATGATGGTGGGCGACCGTAAATACGATATTTTAGGCGCGCGCCGGAATCAGATGCAAAGTATTGCCGTGAATTATGGTTATGGTACTGAAGAGGAATTGGCGGAGGCAGAGGTGCAGCACTGTATTTCACATTTTTCCGAGTTGTTAAATCTTTTGCCGCAGTCTGCCTGAGTTTATTAAGTTTTAAGGCGTTGAATAGCATACTAAAAAGTATGCTGTTCAATTTAAATGATTATTTTTGCATGGGTTTAAAGTTTAGAATCAGTGCAACAATAATGCCTAAAACCAATCCCCAGAAGGCTGAACCAATACCAAATAACTGAATACCTGATGCACTCATTAAAAAGGTGAGCAATGCCGGTTCGCGGTCGGCAGGCTGTTGAAAAGCAATGGCAATGTTGTGGCTAATAGTGCCAAATAAGGCAATCCCTGCAAGAGTGATAATAAATGCAGACGGAAACGCCAATAAAAGTTGGGTTAACGTGGTGGCAAAAAGCCCCATTAAAATATAAAACAAACCACAACTTATACCTGCAATATAGCGGCGTTTCGGATCGGGATGAACTTGATCATCTAGGCTGACCGCCGCAGAAATTGCCGCTAAACATACCGAAAATGCGCCAAAAGGGGCAAGTAGCGTTTGCGACACGCCAATCCACCCGACTAAGCTGTTGGTATGTGGTTGATAACCATAGCTTTTGATCATGCCAATACCGGGTAAAAACTGCGATGACATATTAAT
>NZ_VTDU01000006.1:0-126071 GCF_035615615.1 Acinetobacter sp. MD2(2019)
AAACAATTGATTGGTAAGTTTTTCACTGTGGGTATTGAAGGAAATAATTGTCGATTGAGGCATCGCATCAGGCGAGGATTTAGGAGAAGCTGTAACTTCTCCAAAAAGCTTGAGAATCATTTCAAAGCGTTTGATTTAGTGTTCTTTTATATCAACAATGGATCCGTCTAATGCCAGCATACTTTTTGAAACACCACCTTATTTTCTTTATTGCTTTTACATCCAAATTTAGCAGTTGCACTATTGGCGGTCGCCACACTGGGAAATGTTCTGGGTTCCTGTGTGAATTGGTGGTTAGGTCAAAAAATTGAGCATTTTAAAAGTAAAAAATGGTTTCCTATTTCTGCGCAGCAATTGCAAAAAGCACAATCCATTTATCATCGTTATGGATTTTACGCCTTGTTATTCAGTTGGTTGCCCGTTATTGGCGACCCAATTACGCTGGTTGCTGGGGTTTTAAACGAACGCTTTTCTCGATTCCTTGTGTTGGTTTTTATTGCCAAATGTGGTCGATACCTGTTCATTTATGCAATGTATTGGTTTTATCATCGCACAATGTAATTTAGGGTATTCATCATCGAATGCTAACTGTTGCAACGCTAGAGATTTTTTTCATTTGCTAAATCAGTACAGCATTTAAAATAAACCGTGCAAAATGCTTTTTTTTCAGCCGCATTTACTATAAAATGTCGCCTTCCTTACCTGCAGGTCGATTTGTAATGGTGCAAACGAGCCGAACAGGTGTTCAAAAGAGGTTGTTGTTATGCCTAAGATGAAAACTCGTCGTGGTGCAGCTAAACGCTTTAAAGCGACTGCAAACGGTTTTAAGCGTAAGCAAGCGTTCAAACGTCACATCTTGACCAAAAAATCTGCTAAACGTATTCGTCAATTACGCGGCTGTGTAATGGTTCATGTGTCTGACATGAATTCAGTTCGTCGTATGTGCCCATACATCTAAGGAGATTATAAATGGCTCGTGTAAAACGTGGTGTAGTGGCTCATCGTCGTCACAAAAAAATTCTTGCTCGCGCTAAAGGTTACTATGGTGCTCGTTCACGCGTTTACCGCGTAGCGTTCCAAGCGGTAATCAAAGCTGGTCAATACGCTTACCGTGACCGCCGTCAAAAGAAACGTCAATTCCGTGCTCTATGGATTGCGCGTATTAATGCTGGTGCTCGTCAAAACGGTTTGTCTTACAGCCGTATGATCGATGGCTTGAAAAAAGCTCAAGTGATCATCGACCGTCGCGTACTTGCTGACATCGCTATGCATGATGCAGTTGCTTTCGCTGCTTTAGCTGAAAAAGCTAAAGGTGCTTTAGCTGCATAAGCTTAGAGATTCAAAGAAGGCCGCTTTTTAGCGGTCTTTTTTATTTTTAGAACATTCACTTTTACTTTTTAGACCACATCATCAGGAAAATAATAACGCCAGCGGTGATCACCATAAATTTGGCAAATTCATAATGGTTAACCAACCAGAACACCCCGTAGAGAAGCCCAATGACCACAGCTAAAAAGAAGATGAGATAAAGCGTCGATGCAGTAACAGATGTTGGCTTTTCATCTGTCGTGCTATCACTATTAAACTCATTATTTGCTTCAATATTGATCTGGGTCTTGTGTTGAAGTGAGTTTGATGGAATATAGGAAAGGTCTTCGTTCACATATGCTTTCTCATAGCTATTCGCACTATGTGAAACCAAGTTAATTAATGCGTTGTTTAGGTCTTCTTGGAAAAGGCTAATTGCTGAAAAATTTTGGTCAATGATACTTGAATAAGGTGATCTGGAATCCAGTGTCATTGCGACTTCAGTTTTGATTTGCTCTTGTAAATCACAGAGTCTATTTATCCAAGAGAATGCTAAATTGAATTCAGGACTAGGCTCATCAAGAAAAGGATATTCGGTTATTTCATTTTTTAAAAATAAGTTATTGGTTAATCTTAAACTTTTATCTTGCCTGAAATTAAATGGACTATCCAAAAACATGCTTTGAAAATGCTCATGTGAATTTTTCCAATTCGCACTTTTCTTAAACTCATCAACAATGGTTAATTGTTTTTGATCTAATCTGATTAGAGTAAATAATAGATATTTATTATAGTTTTGAGAGGATGCAAAACCACTAAATTCACGAGGATCTGTAGACATCGAAAATTTCTTTACTTTTTCTGCATGTATTTTAACTAAAGCAAAGTTTTGATCTCTTCCTAAGAAGACGGCTATAGGATAATTGCTTGTATCAAAAATGAATTGTTTAAAATGCTGGGTAAATTCAGGAAAGAGTAGATCAGAAGGGATGAGCTGGCAATCCTGAATCTGTTGATCTTTGAGATCGACAATTAAATGAGGAATTGAATCGTAAAGTAATTCATTGGTTTCTAAATCACGTACCATAAAGAGGTCATGAGTTATATCACACCAGTCATGTTCGATATTATATTCAGCAATTTTATGATCAAAATAGCGCTGCGCATTATGTTGCAAACCTAATATAAACTTCCAGTAATTATCGATCATCGTTTTATAAATCACGGTTATTATCAAATATTCATTGTTGTATTCTATAGGTTGCCCGATCTAAAAAATACGTAAATTATGTCAGCTTCAAAACATAATGAACCGACCAGTTTATGGATAAATATCAATGCACCTAATAAATTATTGAACATTTTTAATTCATTTAAGATGCTCATCTGAATAATCTTATGATTTGATCTGGCGCTACTTTAAAACCCAAAATAATAAGCAGCAATACAAATTAACAGGGTAATCAAAATAAGCGTAAATACATTTTTATTCGACACCTGATGCTGTTGTTTTTTCGACTTAAATTCAAGCACATGATCTGTACTGTCATCTAAAGGCGAGGCCGTTACTTTACGCTGCGCTGTTTGATAATGATTGGCAATTTTAACAATCAATTTGGCAAACAACTCATCGACTTTTTCTGAAAAATGCAGCAATTCTCGTTGTTGTTCTGGCGATTGCGTGGTGCCATCTTCTGCGGCTTGCGTCTGTTTTTGCTGCTTTAATGTGTTTTGTAATTGCGTCAGTTGAAATAATAAATCGTTAGCCAGTTGAGCGTGATATTGAGTGGGAAGTAAGGCTTGAGGAATAGTTGTTTCGTGGGCTTCTTCTACGCAATTGCCAATATAGTCCTTATACAGACTCGAATTTTGCGTTACAGCATAAGGGCTATGCAAAATTTCAGTGTGTAAATACGCTTCAATTTGTTCCCAATCGGGTTGTTGTAAGTCTGCTTTTATCTTTTTGGTTAATTTTGCAGGCAATTCAAAACGCCATAAAACTTCATCGCGAAGTGGATTTTGCTGATTTAATGGGGCGATATAATCGTTATCTGCCGTGTACCATACAGGCAATTCTTTGCCTAAAATCCATGCTGTATTTTCTTTGGGCCCGTGGCTGACAATAAAATGGGCAAATGGCAGCAATTCCACATTCGGATTCGGATTTTTTTCTTCATTTAGCAGGCTTGAGCTATGTAAGCTTAAGCGAGTCACGCCTTGTTGCTTTAAGTGCTCTAGCCAAATTTCAAAATGTTGTGCCAATAAATGTTGCGAGAGTAAATCTTTAAATTGCAGTAAATGTTGATTAAAAATAGTGTGTTGCTTCCAGTCTGCAATACTTAATTTATTCGATAAAAACTCGTTACCATAGCAAACGAGGGTAAGTTGCTGCTGCCAAATTGAATCAAATGCCATGGTTATTCTCTGTGCTCAACTTTAAATATTTTATCTTGTTTATAAAACCAAGTGCGAGAAAATTTTCATGAACCGGAAAGCTTCATCAAAATAGATAAAAACTGCTAGAATAGGCAGTTTATTCAATCTTTTTAACATTTACGCTTTGAGAGTAATTATGTCACTGGAAGCCCTGACCACTGATGCACTGGCCGCAATTGCTGCGTCGCAAGATCTTGCTACACTTGACCAAGTCCGAGTGCAGTTTACAGGTAAAAAGAGTCAACTTGCAGAGCAATCCAAAGCTTTAGGAAAAATGGACCCTGAACAACGTAAAGTTGAAGGCGCGAAAATTCATGCGGTACGTGAGGCGATTAATGCAGCCTTAACCGAACATCAAGCAAATTTACAACAACAAGTATTATTGGCAAAGCTTGCTAGTGAAACCATCGATATTACGCTTCCTGGTCGTGGTCAAAGTGTTGGCAGTATTCACCCTGTGACCCAAGTGCAAGAGCGTATTTGTCAGTTCTTTACTAAAGCGGGTTTTAGCGTTGCCACTGGCCCAGAAGTTGAAGATGACTATCATAACTTTGAAGCGTTAAATATTCCGGGGCATCATCCTGCACGCGCCATGCACGATACGTTTTATTTTGATGTTAATCATTTGCTACGTACGCATACATCAGGCGTGCAGATTCGTACCATGGAAACCTCACAGCCGCCAATTCGTATTGTGTGTCCGGGACGTGTGTATCGCTGCGACTCTGACCAAACACATTCGCCAATGTTTCATCAAATTGAAGGCTTATATGTTGCCGAAAACACCAGTTTTGCCGAGTTAAAAGGTTTATTGGTTAATTTGTTGAATGAATTTTTTGAAAAAGATTTAAAAGTTCGCTTCCGTCCATCGTATTTCCCATTTACCGAACCGAGTGCCGAAGTGGATATTATGGATGAACGTGGGCGCTGGTTAGAAGTTTTAGGCTGTGGCATGGTGCATCCGAATGTACTGCGCGCTGCGGGGATTGATCCTGAAAAATATAAAGGTTTTGCATTCGGTTTAGGTGTAGAGCGTTTTGCAATGTTGCGTTATGGCATTAACGATTTGCGTATGTTCTATCAAAACGATGTACGTTTCTTACGTCAGTTTGCTTAAAAACACACATATTGCTTAGGATGAAATAAGGTTTTATAAAGATGAAAATTAGCGAAAATTGGCTACGTACATGGGTTAACCCTGCAATTGATAGTGAAACATTGTCAAATCAATTGACCATGTTAGGTTTAGAGGTAGATGAACTTGCGCCTGTTGCGAAACCATTTACTGGCGTGGTAATTGGTGAAGTCTTAACGGTTGAACAGCATCCCGATGCTGACCGTTTACGCGTAACAACCGTGAATATTGGCGCGGCTGAAACTTTGCAAATTGTATGCGGCGCGCCAAATGTACGCGTGGGAATGAAAGCACCTGTTGCTACTGTTGGTGCGGTTTTACCGGGCGATTTTAAAATTAAAAAAGGCAAGTTGCGTGGTGTTGAATCACACGGCATGTTATGCGGTGCATCAGAAATTGATTTAGAAGATAAAGTTGATGGTTTGCTTGAGTTGCCAAGCGATGCGCCAATTGGTGTCAATATCCGAGATTATCTCAAACTTGATGATAACGTGATTGATATTTCAATTACCCCGAACCGTGGCGACTGCTTCAGTATTCGTGGGATTGCCCGTGAAATTGGGGTAATTAACCAATTGGCGGTAACACAGCCTGAAATTAAAGACGTTGCAGCAAGCATTGCTGATGAAAAAGGCATTAACGTTACCACAACGGGCGCACCACGTTATTTGGGGCGTGTGATTAAAAATGTGAATGTGAAAGCTGAAACACCTGAATGGATGCAGCAAGCATTAACCCGTTCAGGCATTCGTACCCATAGCATTTTGGTGGATATCACCAATTATGTGTTGATGGAATTGGGTCAGCCGATGCATGCCTTTGACTTGGCAAAGTTAGATGGCAATATTCAGGTTCGTCAAGCACAACCACAAGAAAAGCTCAACTTGTTGAATGAACAAAATGTTGAGTTAAACCAAGAAGTTATGGTCATTGCTGATGATGCTAAAGTTTTAGCCATCGCAGGGATTATGGGTGGACTTGAGTCGAGCGTAACCGATGCAACCCAAGACATCTTCTTAGAAAGTGCATTCTTTGCGCCGCTTGCCATTGCTGGACGTGCACGTCGTTTTGGTTTACATACCGACTCATCACAACGTTTTGAACGTGGTGTCGATTTTGAATTGCCATTGCTTGCTATGCAGCGCGCATCACAATTAATTCAAGATTTGGCAGGTGGAGAATTTGGCCCAATTTCAGTGGCTGAACAAGCAGCAGAATTACCTACCCGCCAAGAGATTGCATTAACACAAGCACAGGTCGATGCCTTGTTAGGTTATCGTGTTGATGCTGAATTTATTGCAGATGCTCTGACCCGTTTAGGTTGTATTGTGACTGTAAAAGCGGCAGGGGAATGGTTGGTTGTGCCGCCTTCACATCGTTATGATATGGCAATTTATCAAGATTTAATTGAAGAGGTTGCTCGTATTCACGGTTACGACAATATTCAAATCAGCTTGCCAAAAATGGATGTGCAATTGGCCAAGCATCAAGATCAATTTGAATTGTCACAACTGCGTCAAACCATTACCACTTTAGGTTATCAAGAAGCGATTAGCTTTAGTTTTGCCGATTTAAAACTTGAAAAGCAGTTAAATCCGCAGGTGAATCCGTTGGCATTGGCAAACCCAATTTCAAGTGATTTAGCGGTAATGCGTAGCACATTGCTTTCAAGTTTAATTCCGTGTGTACAGCACAATTTAAACCGTCAGCAATCTCGTGTACGGTTCTTTGAATTAGGTTTACGTTTTGATTATCAAAATGCACAGTCGATTCAAGATTTACAGCAAATTCCAACGCTTGCATTAATTGCAGTCGGCTCAAAAGATCCAGAACAATGGCATGCCAAAGCACAAGCGATGGATTTCTTCGACTTTAAAGGTGAAATAGAGCAAATTTTAGCTGCCGGTCGTGTACAGGTTGAATACCAACGTTCTAGTCGTGTTTGGCTGCATCCTGGACAATCTGCCGAAATTATTTTAGATGGTAAAAGTATTGGTTATTTAGGTCGTTTGCATCCATCACTTGAAAATGAACTCGATTTGGGTGTAACGTGGGTTGCAGAACTTGATCAAAACGCAGTTTTGCAATCTTATGTATCTAATTTTACAGAATTATCACGTTTTCCATCGGTTAGACGTGATATTGCACTTTTAATTAGTGATAAGATTGCTGTAAGAGAGATTCAGCAACTTATTCAAAAAACAGGTGGGGAGCTTCTTGATTCAACATGGTTGTTCGATGTATATACAGGACAAGGTGTTGAGGCTGGTAAGCGCTCGTTGGCATTCGCGTTATTGTGGCAACACACTTCACGCACATTAGAAGATGCTGAAATTAAGTCAGGTATGGATCATATTATTGAAGTGTTACAAAGCACTTATCAAGCAACATTGAGGGCATCATGACAGCATTAACAAAAGCAGAAATGGCAGATCATTTAAGTGCAGAAACGAATCTGAACCGTCGTGAAGCAAAACAAATGGTTGAATTATTTTTTGATGAAATTAGTCAGGCTTTAATTGCAGGCGAGCAAGTCAAACTTTCAGGGTTTGGAAATTTCGAGTTGCGTGATAAACGTCAGCGTCCTGGTCGTAATCCAAAAACAGGCGAAGAGATTCCAATTTCTGCGCGCCGTGTTGTGACTTTCCGCGCTGGGCAAAAGTTTAGACAGCGCGTAGGTAATGAAATTGAGCAAGATTAATAAATATTCTTGTTGAAAATAAGGGGGGGGGATTGCATATCACCCCCTTATTTTTTTATCTGTATTATTTGGATCGTCACCAGATTGAAGCTGCGTGATTTAGATTGCAAGCTTAAGCAGATGGGCTAGTGAAACAAAGGATGCGTAAAATACGGATTCTTGATCCACGTTTAAATTCTATTTTTAGATTGAGTACTTGCGTTGTGGTGGTTTATTGAGTTCGATGTAGGTTTTGATCAATGCTTAGTTGATATTTTTGACTATATTTTATTTTAAGCATAAAAAAAGAGAACCGGTTAGGGTTCTCTTTTTCTACTAAATCGAAGAATCGATTAGTGAGCAGCTTCAGATGCAGCAGGAGCAGCGTCAGACGCAGCTTCAGATGCAGCAGCAGTAGCTTCAGATGCAGCAGCAGTAGCTTCAGATGCAGCAGCAGTAGCTTCAGATGCAGCAGCAGCTTCAGATGCTGGAGCAGAAGCAGCAGCAGCTTCTTCAGTTTTCTTTGCACAACCAACGAAAGCTAAAGTTGTAGCAACTGCAGCTACGATAGCGAATTTTTTGAATAACATGGCATCACTCTCAAATTAAGTCATAAGACATAAAAAAACCAAAGCTAACCTGTTTGTGCTTTAATTATCCCTACACGTTCGATAGGTAACAACGCTTGGAGCAGATTAACTGGTGTACCGATATGCTATCACTGCCTATATTGAATTGCTACTAGTGAATGAAAAAAAAACGAAAAAAATTGATATTTTTAGCCTATTTTTAACAGAAAATAACAATCAAAACTGGTTTTATATTTGGATAATAGATTGAATAAGTTGTTAAAAATAAACAAAGTTTTAAGGTTTAAATTTTAAAAATATTGAAGCGATTTAAATAAAGTAACAGGGATTCTAATTCTTTGTTATTGTATGTAATTGTTGTCAACCCGCAGACCATTGGGTCAATGATCTGCGGTAAACGGTTTTATTGCTTGCGTTTCATTTGCTCGAAGAAATCATCATTAGTTTTGGTTTCTTTCATGCGATCAAGTAAGAATTCCATTGCTGCTAATTCATCCATCGGATGAAGAAGTTTACGTAAAATCCAGACCTTACGAAGATTATCTTCGCTCATGAGGCGTTCTTCACGGCGTGTACCCGATTTTTTCAGGTTCATAGCAGGGAAGACACGTTTCTCAGCAATTCGGCGATCCAGTGTAATTTCTTGGTTACCCGTACCTTTGAATTCTTCGTAAATCACATCATCCATTTTACTGCCTGTTTCAATTAAAGCAGTAGAAATGATGGTTAGTGATCCACCTTCTTCAATATTACGTGCAGCACCAAAGAAACGTTTTGGACGTTCTAGCGCATGTGCATCGACACCACCTGTTAAAACTTTACCTGATGATGGAATGACGGTGTTGTACGCACGGGCTAAACGAGTGATTGAGTCAAGTAAGATGACAACATCTTTTTTGTGTTCAACCAAACGCTTGGCTTTTTCAATCACCATTTCTGCAACTTGAACGTGGCGGGCTGGTGCTTCATCAAAGGTCGATGCAACGACTTCACCGCGAACTGTACGTTCCATTTCGGTAACTTCTTCTGGACGTTCGTCAATTAAAAGGACGATTAAGAACACTTCAGGGTTGTTACGAACAATCGATTGTGCAATGTTTTGCAACAACATGGTTTTACCCGCTTTTGGCGGTGCAACAATAATTGAACGTTGTCCTTTACCAATTGGGGCAATCAAGTCGACCACACGCGCAGTTAGGTCTTCTGTTGAACCATTACCTAATTCCATGATCAATTGTTCAGTTGGAAAAAGTGGGGTTAAGTTTTCAAACAGAATTTTGTTACGTGAATTTTCAGGCGTATCGTAGTTAATTTGATTCACTTTTAATAATGCAAAATAACGTTCGCCTTCTTTTGGTGGGCGAATTGTGCCTGTAATTGTGTCGCCGGTACGTAAATTAAAACGGCGGATTTGGGACGGGCTTACATAAATGTCGTCTGGTCCAGCAAGATAAGAGCCAGCAGCAGAACGTAAGAAACCGAAACCATCTGAAAGAATTTCTAAAACACCATCGCCAAAAATTTCTTCACCATTCATGGCATGGCGTTTTAAAATTGCGAAGATGATATCTTGTTTACGGTTACGTGCCATCCCCTCAAGGCCCATAAACTCAGCAATTTTAATGAGTTCGCCAATCGGTTTTTTCTTGAGTTCAGTTAAATTCATAGGAGGTCAGTTAATATAAGAACGTCTGGAGAGTCGATTCTGGAAAATAAAAAATGCAAAAATCAGCCGCGTGCTGTTAGGAATGAACAATTTAAATTGCACAATACAAAAACAAAGGTCTGTTTAATTGTTTCGAAGGTATAAGATAACAATTGCAGTGCCGAGCGGCGATCTTATCTGTTGTCTGTTCTAAGAAAGGATTTGCGAAAAGCTTTGTCTTTCTTGATTTTGGAATATAAGCGACACAGACGCAATTGTCAATTTAAGATTCAGCAAAATACACGAAAAAGTGTATTTTGCTATTTTTAGGTCTTTGGTGACGCTTAGATGTTTTCGTCAATGAAAGAGACTAATTTAGAGCGTGGCACTGCGCCAATTTGCTGTGCAACCACTTCACCGTTTTTGAATAACAATAATGCTGGAATGTTACGAATGTTGTAGTTCACCGCAGTTTGCTCGCACGCAGTCACATCTACTTTCACTACTTTGACTTTACCTTCGTATTCACGAGATAAATCTTCAAGTACAGGCGCAATGGCTTTACATGGACCACACCAAGCTGCCCAGAAATCGACCAAAACTGGGGTTTCAGCGTCTAGAACATCATTTTGGAAGTCTGCATCTGAGGTGTTAATAAGATTTGACATGAGTAAACTCCAAGAGATTTGAAAAGTGTTTATCTTTAGATATAAGGATTACAACACAAATTTCAATGACATAGTATATGTAATTAATTATGGTGAATTTGCGTTACTTTGTCTAATGGGCGATTACGATACACAATATCGGCTGTTACTATGGTTTAAACTTAATATATTGAATTTTAATGTGATTAAAATTTATATCGGTTTGAGTATTTGACTTTTTGATCAATTTTTTTGAGCATGCCAACCATGAATATCCGATTTGACATAAAATCTTAATATTCGTAGGGAAAAGCACTTTCCAATTAAAGGCGAGTGAATTACTCTAGGGAACAATTAAATTTGATTCGTTTGCGCACCATGTCTGATTTTTTAATTGATGAAGAATTACTCGCTGCCATTGATATGGGGTCAAACAGCTTCCACCTTGCCATTGCACGCGTGGATCATGGCGAAGTAAAAAAAGTTGTTTCAATGTCGGAAAAAGTGCAACTTGCCGCAGGCTTAGATGAAAATAAGAATTTAACTGAAGCAGCACAACAACGTGGGTTATCGTGCCTTGCACGTTTTGTTGGGCGTTTAAGCTCGGTTCAAGCCAACAGATTACGAATTGTGGCAACCAATGCCTTGCGTCAAGCCAAAAATGGGCATGAATTTATTCAAAAAGCCGCTGAAATTTTGCCAAA
Source organism: Acinetobacter sp. MD2(2019) (assembly GCF_035615615.1). NCBI lineage: Bacteria > Pseudomonadati > Pseudomonadota > Gammaproteobacteria > Moraxellales > Moraxellaceae > Acinetobacter > Acinetobacter sp. MD2(2019). The sequence goes on from NZ_VTDU01000006.1 coordinate 11,146, forward strand.
GCCCATCGAAATTATTGCTGGACGTGAAGAAGCGCGCTTAATTTATTTAGGTGTTTCTCATACCATGGCCAATGGTGGTCGCCGCTTAGTGGTCGATATTGGTGGTGGTTCAACAGAATTAATTATTGGTGAAGAATTTGAGCCGATTCACACCGAATCGTTACAAATGGGGTGTGTGTCGTTTACCAAAGCCTATTTTTCAGATGGCGAAATCAACCATAAAAACTTTAACAAAGCATTTGTCGCTGCGTGTAAGGAACTTTCTGCAATTGCCAATACTTATAAGTCGGCAGGGTGGGATACGGTTGTGGGTTCAAGCGGAACCATTAAAGCTTGTCGCCAAATTATGGTGAACATGGGTTTAAGTGACGAGCAAGAAAGCGTCACCCGCGAAGGATTAGAAAAACTCAAAGACAAATTACTTAAATTTAAGCATATTTCTGATATCGATTTTGATGGATTAAAAGAAGATCGGCGAGCAGTTTTGCCAGCGGGCATGGCAATTTTGTATGCGGTATTTGAAGTACTCGACATCGACCGACTCATGTATTCCGACGGTGCACTTCGCGAAGGCGTAATGTACGATTTGTTGGGTCGTTTTAAACATGAAGATATTCGTGACCGCAGTGTGCAAGCCTTAATTGGACGTTATAATGCCGATCCAAAACAAGCAGAACGTGTGGTTGCAACCGCGCAAAATTTATTTGATTTTGTGGCTAAAGATTTAAAATTAACCAATGAAGACAGGGACTTATTAAGACGTGCTGCGTATTTGCATGAAATTGGTTTAGCGATTAGCCATGGTGGATATCATCGCCATGGGGCATATTTGTTGCAGCATTCGGATATTCCTGGCTTTTCACAAATTGACCAAAATCATCTGTCTCATTTGGTTGCGCATCATCGTAGAAAGTTGCGCATTGAAACCAAAACCGATGTTTTAAAGGTGGGAAGTCACACCTTAGTTTATTTATGTTTGTTGTTGCGATTGGCCGTTTTGCTCAATCATAGTCGTAGCGATCAGATGCTTCCTGCCATTGAATTAAAGGCCGTGAATGAGCAACAATGGCAATTAACAGTTTCTGGTGATGCAAAACAATGGCCATTGTTAATTGCAGACTTGCACGATGAGCAAGAGCAATTTAAACATTGGGATATTGATTTGATCATTCAGTCGGAAAAATTTATTGATTAACTGTGTGTTGATTAATTTAAGGACAATATTCGACCTATGAAAAATAAAGCTGCTCAGTCTAAAGCATGGAAAACGGTGCAAATTGCACGTCATCCACAGCGTCCACAATTTTTAGATTATGCAAATGAATTATTTGATGACTTAGATATCTTGCATGGCGATCGTCTGTTTGGTGACGATGGTGCAATGGTTGGTGGTCTTGCTCGTTTTAATGGACAACCTGTTATGGTGGTTGGGCAGCATCGTGGTCGTACTACGCGTGAACGTTTGCAGCACAATTTTGGTATGGCAAACCCTGAAGGCTACCGTAAATCACAGCGTTTACTTGATTTAGCCGAGCGTTTTAATCTGCCTGTTTTAACTTTTATCGATACCATGGGGGCATATCCGGGTGTGGGTGCAGAAGAACGTGGTCAGGCTGAAGCAATTGCGACAAGCCTTGCCCAACTTTCGCGTTTAAAAGTTCCTGTGATTGCAACGGTATTAGGTGAAGGCGGTTCTGGCGGTGCACTTGGTATTGGTGTTGCTGACCGCGTCATTATGTTGTCGCATAGTATTTATTCGGTGATTTCACCAGAAGGCTGTGCTTCTATTTTGTGGAAAACCGCAGACAAAGCAGAGCAAGCCAGTGAGGCTTTGGCATTAACGGCAGATAAATTACAAGCCATTGGTATTGTAGAGTCGGTGGTTGATGAAGGTGAAGGTGCGCACTTGCACCCTGAGCAAGTCATGGAAAAACTTCGTGAAGTGCTTAAAACGACTTTGGCTGAACTACAAACGATGGATGCAGATACACGATGCGAAGCACGTTATCAACGTTTAATGAAATTTGGCAGCAGCAACTTAGGGCTCGTGTCTTAAAACAAGCTGAGCGCTATCCTCAAAAAAAGTTCGTTATTGGATGCAGCGGGGGCATGGATTCCATGCTTTTGCTGCATTTAATGTCTGTGCTCTTTCCTCATCAAATTCGTGCTATTTATATCGATCATCAATTACAAGCACCAAGTAGCGCTTGGGGCGAGATGGTTCATCAATATTGTACAGCGCAGAACATTCCGTGTTCGATTTTTGCAGTCCATGTTGAGCAGGGTAATTTAGAGCAACAAGCGCGCCATGCGCGTTATGCTGCATTTCAAGATAGCATTGACCACAATGAGGTTTTGCTATTGGCCCATCATCAGCAAGATCAAGCCGAAACAGTGATGTTGCGTTTATTTTCTGGCGCGGGAGTGGCTGGTCTTTCTGGCATGCGACAGCAAGATTGGCGTGAAAATATGCATATTTGGCGCCCAATTTTAGATTTGAGCCGCGAACAAATTGAAATCTGGGTTGCTGAGTTAAACTTACCTTACGTGGTCGATCCAACCAATCAAGATCAGCATTATGACCGCGCTTGGTGCCGTGAAACTGTTTGGCCAATGCTAAAACAACGCTTTGCACAAATGCAAAATGCCGTTGCACGAACAGCATCGTTAATGCAAGATGCCGATGAAATTTTAAATGAAGTTGCACAGCAAGATTGGCTGCATTGTGGTGATGCAAACGCGCTAGATTTAGCCGCGTTGTCCACATTGTCTGCTGCACGGCAGCGTCAGCTTTTATCGTTATGGATGAAAGGCGATTTGGTTTATCGCCCCAGTTTAGACATGGTCAATCGCCTGCAAAGCGAGGTGATTGACTCCAAAGCCGATTCACAAGCGGTATTGTCGTTCAATTCAATCTATTTTGTCCGATTCCAACAAAAAATTTATCGCCTGAGTGCCGCAGAGTATTTGGCAGACCAGTCCAGTTTAGTTGATGAAACAATATGTTGTCAGCTTCAGCAAACAATTGTTACCGCGTCAGGCGCTTATGCACTGGCTTTAGATCAAGACATGGGGCTTGCGCTCTCTTTAATTGGGCAGAACTTAACCCTACACCCAAGACGTGGCGGAGAAAAAGTCCATTTGTATGGTCGCGTGGGCACATGGCCGCTGAAAAAGGCGATTCAAGACGCAAAAATTTTTCCATGGTTACGTCATCAAGTACAAATTTTATCGAAAGATGATGTTATTCTAGGGGTATTTAGTCCGAATGGGTTTTGGTTGGCACAGTCATCTTATTGTCAGTTAGGTGGATGGAAACCCAAGCAAATATCAGCGTTATAAAAGCATTGCCGAGCGTGAATATGAATGTCGCTTTAAATTGTAATATTAGTTTTATTGGTGGTGGGAATATGGCCCAAGCCTTAATTGGTGGGCTTATTTCTAGAGGATTTGCACAATCTCAAATTCGAGTGGCTGATCCTGTAGAACAAATTCGCGCGGTTTTACAAGAACGAAAAATTCAAGTGTATGCGGATAATACCGCAGCCATAGCACCGGCAGACGTCGTTGTTTTAGCGGTAAAACCGCAAGTTTTAGCCAGCGTGTTAGAGCCTTTACAAGGCGCTTTTGAAAATAAATTAATTATTTCCATTGTTGCGGGCGTGACGATTGAAACCATTCAACAACTTACAGGTGCAGCACGAATTGTACGGGTTATGCCAAATACACCGGCATTGGTACAAACTGGCGCACATGGTATGTATGCAGATGCATCGGTTTCAGAGCAAGATCGCCAATTAGCTACACAAATTCTAGCTGCAACAGGTTTGGGTTTATGGGTCGATGAAGAATCACAAATTGATGCTGTGACCGCTGTGTCGGGTTCTGGGCCAGCATACTTTTTTTATTTAATGGAAAGTATGATTCGTGCGGGTAAAAATTTAGGTTTAGATGAAAAAGTGGCGACTGCTTTAACCTTACAAACTGCATTAGGCGCAGCACAAATGGCAATTAGTAGTGATCAATCACCATCTGTTTTGCGTCAAAATGTGACCTCGCCGAATGGAACCACTCAGGCTGCATTAGAAGTTTTTGATCGCGCACAAATTTCGCAAAATATTCAAGCGGCATTGGCTGCGGCACAAAAGCGCAGTCAAGAAATTGCTCAGGAATTGAGCGATAAAGTCCAGCAATCAAGAAATTAAAGGAAGCCCGCGAATGAGTTTAAATATTGCGCTAATTTTTAATGTTTTGATGAATGTCGCAATACTATTGGTGTTTTTCCGCTTTCTAATGCAATTGGCTGCTGTGAATCCATATAATCCAGTGGTGTTATCCACAGTTAAGTCCACAAAAATTGTGGATATCTTTGGTCGAATTTTTCCAACGTTAGCCAAAGGTCGAGTCAATTTAGCGGCATTGGCTTTATTGATTGTTTTATGCTTAGTGAAAAACTTTGGCGAAATGTATTTTGCGGGAAGTCCACCGAATAGTGCGGTTTATTTGCTCATTTATACGTTTGTCGGCATGATTCAAGATTTAATCCGCATTTGTCGTTATTTGATTTTTGCAACGATTATTCTGAGTTGGGTGGTGATGTTTACTCAATCGCGCTCGCCCTATATTGACGTGGTGCAAGAACTTGCCGAGCCATTGCTCGCGCCATTTCGCCGTTTATTACCGAATATGGGCATGATTGACCTATCGCCAATTTTAGCTTTCTTATCGTTATATATTGCAGAAATTTTGATGAATGAAGTTGCCAAGCTTTTATTGATTGGTTTGTAAAATAGTGAAGACATAAAAAACCAGCCAATGTGCTGGTTTTTTATTTGTGAAATTGCTTCTATTTTAAGGGTTTATCTTTGTTTTAAATATACCAAAAGATTGCTAAAAAATGCGCACCTGCGCCAAGCAAGACAAAAATATGCCAAATGGCATGCGTGTATCGAATATTTTTAAGCGCATAAAAAATGGCACCAATGCTATAAAATAAACCACCTATCACTAACAGTCTTAAACAGCCCGTGGCAAGGTAATGCCGCATATCATCCATCATTAAAATTGCGAACCAACCCATTAATAAGTACGCAGCTAAGGAGAATTTGCCAAAACGATGCGCGAATCCGAGTTTAAAAATGGTGCCAATTGCAGCAATCAGCCACAGTGCAATCAGTAAATAATGCGCTTTGGCAGTTGGAATTTGAATGCTTAAAAAGGGTGTATAGGTTCCTGCAATTAAATAATAAATTGCGATATGATCCAGCTTTTTATACCAATGTCGTTTTTGTTCAGTTTTAGACCAATGATATAACGTTGAGCTGCTCAGCATTAAAATCAGGCTCGCACAATATACCCAAATGCCTAACCATTGTGGTAAGGCAAGCTGAGCCGTTTGAGTCAATAACACAATGCTTGCAATGAGCGCAATTAATGCACCAAAGCCATGACTGATGACATTTAAGTGTTCTTCGGTGGCATCGTAACTGATTGGAATGGGTGGTTTGGGCATTGTCGGCACTATATTAAAAATACACTTGTATATTAATTTAATTTTGCTTTTAAGGTAAGAGCATTTACAATTGATTTGTAAATAGATACAGGTCAGCAGTTTTATGTCGATATTGCAACAAGGTTCTGAGCAAGAACAACAATGGTTTTTAGCGTTAAAACAAGCTTTAGATGAAAAACGCTTTGAGCGATTGATTTTAAGTCAATATCATGGCGATGACGCTGAACTTGAAAAAATTATTTTTAAAATGGTTGAATTGCAGCAGCAAGTTAAATTGAGTTGCACCTATCGTTATAAAACGCAAGATGTGACCAAAAACTATGCCTTAGATGAAGCCGTATTACAAATTCAGCAGTTAATGGCGGTGTCTAAACAAGCCAATTTATTGCTCAGCGATGCTGAATTACAGCTAAAAAAGAATAAAAAGAAAGTACAACTGATTCAAAGCAAACGCCAGCCATCGAACCAGATTACAGCAACGCATAATCGGGAAAAACAACGTCATTTAAATTTAAACCAAGCGTATTTGCAAGATTTGGGCATTAGCGATCAAAACGCGAAATTGATTCCGAGTATGGCCAAAAAATGGAAGCAAATTAATAAATTTACAGAAATTTTTGCAAATGCTGTGATCGATTTACCAACCGAGCAAAAGCGTTTGAATATTGTCGACTTTGGTTCAGGCAAAGGCTATTTAACTTTTGCAATGTATGATTATTTGCAACAACAAGGCTTCCAACCACACATTACAGGGGTTGAGCTGCGGCATAATTTGGTTGAATTTTGCCAACACGTGGCAGAAAAAAATCAGTTTAAACATTTAAGCTTTTTTGAGGGCGACGTACGCAGTTATCAGCCGGAAAAACTAGATGTCATGGTGGCATTACATGCTTGCGATATTGCAACCGATTTTGCCATTCATTGTGGCATTCGATTGGGAGCAAATATGATTATGTGCGCACCATGTTGTCATAAAGAATTGCGTCCACAATTGAGCAGCCCTGAAGTGTTAAAACCGATGTTGCAATTTGGCATTCACCAAGCGCAGCAAGCTGAAATGCTCACCGACAGTTTGCGTGCCTTGTTGTTAAATGCGTATGGTTACGAAACTAAAGTGTTTGAGTTTATTGGGCTTGAGCATACCAGTAAAAATAAAATGATTTTGGCAATTAAGCGAAAACATGTCACAGAACCTGATGCGAAAATTATGCAACAGATTGAAGCGTTAAAAACCATGTATGGTATTCATCAGCAAAGTTTGCAACGCTTACTTGAAGATGAATTGGTTGATCAAGACCGAGCGGGTTGTCGCTGTTAATCGTGAAAAATAAAAAAAGCTCAAGGTTTAACTTGAGCTTTTTTTGCATATATTTTACAGTTACAGCGTACCATGTAATTGACGATACAACCCCGGCGTTACCCCCGTCCACTTTTTAAAGGCGCGGTGGAAAGTACTGGTTTCGCTAAAACCGACTTGCTGCGCGACATCTTCAAGGGTAAGTTTGGGTTGTAAAAGCAAGTGAATGGCGGCATCACGGCGCAGCGCATCTTTCACACCTTGATAACTTTTTCCTTCAGAGGCTAAACGGCGGCGCAGCGTTTGCGGTGATAAATACAACATGGATGCCACATCATTTAAAGTCGGCATTTCTTCGCCAATATGACTTTTTAAGACATCACGAATGCGTGAAGTTAACGAATTGGTATTTTTGAATTTCACCAAAAGCTGAGCTGGTGCGGCTTTTAAGAACTCTTCTAAGCTTTCTTCGTTTTGACGAATTGGCAAATCTAAATAATCTGCGGCAAAGGTAATTTCCGTACGCGCCGCATCAAATTGCATTAAGGGTGCAAAGAACAGTGCATCGTATTCATCGGCTTGTTCTGGGCGAGGGTAGTCAAAGTTCACGCGTTCCAGTGAAATTCGACGGTCAATTAACCATGATGCCAAGCCATGCCAAATCATAAGCATACTTTCAGTCATGAAATGGTCTGGATCTTGCGCTTTGGGAATCAGTGAAATCAAGCGTGCTTCGTGTTTATCGCGTTCAATAGCAATAAACCAATCGTCACTAAATAAACGGTAGAACTGTTCGGAAAGTTCCAGTGCTTGACCAAGTGTTTTGGCATGAATCACCAATTGACACATCATGGCAAAACTGCCTAAACGTCTGGCTTGGGGAGAAAAGCCAGCATGTTCATCTTGGGTGACCATCCACAACATTTGAATAAAACGCGTGTATTGTTCTGGTGAAACCCGTGCTTTGGGTTGGTTGAGTAATTCCGCTTCGATTCCAACGTGTGAAAGTAAGGACTCAACATCCATGCCCATTTTTTTTACGCCAGTTAACGCAGCATTGACAAAATGAATGCTAATCGTGTCACGGCTGACATTGATTCCTTCAATCGTTTTGATATTCACAAATAATTGACCTAAATGAAGATGGGGAATGATTTATAAAATTTAATATACTGTAAAGCTGAAAATATTGTAAATGCAGAAAAATGCGACAAAAATGGCGGAATATGACATTATTTTGTAAATATCTTGAATGCTTTGCTTGAGTTTAGCGCGGTGTATTCTATAAAGATTGCTCACGTCCAAATCTAGATGATGAGCTTTAATGATTTTTTGCGGCACTGAATTAGGTTTAAAATACGACCTTACTAAAAATAGATCTGCGTTGTTAGACGATGAAATTACCAAAAATAGCTGAAATAGAATGTCAAAATGGCCGATTAACAAATTGATCAACCTTTTTTACAAAAATAATAGTATCCTACGCGCGTTCGCAAGCTCAAAGGATTATAGTTGTGACTAAAATTTCTCCATTTTTCCGTTTCTCTCTTTGCGCATTGGCTGTTGCAATGGTGGGGCAAGTTCATGCCGCAAATGCATTCGATGCCGATAGTCCATATATGCTAGGCGACTGGAATGGTCAACGTACAGCGCTGAAAGACCAAGGCTATGATTTTTCATTAGGCTACACTGGCGAAGCCGCTAACGTACTCGACTCTAAAGATACCTCAAATCATGGCACTGCCTATTCTGGCCAAGTGGCTTTGGGTGCGCATTTTGATTTACAAAAAATCTTAGGTTGGCAAGATACTGAAGCACAAATCACCATTACCAACCGTGATGGACACGATGTTAAAAACAAAGCAGATGCTTTAAATGGACAATTGAGTTCAACTCAAGAAGTTTATGGTCGTGGTCAAACCACACGTTTAACTGATTTGTGGATCAAGAAAAAATTCTTAGATCAAAAATTAGATGTAAAAGTTGGTCGTTTTGGCGAAGGTGAAGACTTTAACCAAGCAGCTTGTGATTTCCAAAACCTTGGGTTGTGTGGCGGTCAAATTGGTAACTGGGATGCCGGCGATCAAATTCACAACTGGCCAGTAAGCCAATGGGCTGCGCGAGTAAAATATAACTTTACTCCTGAAGTTTTTGCACAAGTGGGTGTGTATGAATATAACCCAGAAAATGTAAAACGTAGCAAAGGCTTCAATTTAAGCACAGATGGTTCAAAAGGTGCGGTACTTCCTATTGAATTAGTTTGGCAGCCAAAATCTACAGTGAATGGTTTACCGGGCGAATATCGCGTTGGTTATTACTACAGTACGGCTGATGCTGCTGTGATTAACAATGCTGCCAAAACTGACCATGGTCAAGGCGGTTGGGTGTCATTCACACAACAATTAACCAGTGTAAATGGCGATGCGTCACGCGGTTTAAGTGTTACTGGTCAAGCTGCATTCTTTGATGCAGATACAAGTAAGATGAAAAACATGCAAAGCATCTCTGTTGCGTATAAAGGCTTGTTAGATGCACGTCCAAAAGATGAGTTAGCAATTGGCTTCTCTCAACTTAACGTAAATAAAGACGCTTATGTTGCTAAGAATGTTGATACTGAATATAACTCAGAAATTTACTATGGTATTTCTGCAACCAATTGGTTAACAGTACGTCCAAACGTGCAATATGTTCGTCACGTTGGCGCACTTAAAGATGGAAACAATGCGTGGGTTGGTGGTGTGAAATTTATTACCGCCTTCTAATTGAACGCAATTATTCATATATAAGTGATTAAAGTCGCGCGACTATTTTAAGCATCACCACTGCGGTTTATTTTTTTAAACGAAAAATAAACAAATGAGGGCTTTCCTCATCAGTGGTGATGTGTTTTTTTTATACAAAAGCAAATTTATTTTATAGATTTATCACAAAAAGTTCTTTTTTGTGCTGAATTGTTTGTACTCATATGGGAAAAATAGAGGTATTTTTATGACTCAACCCTCACAAAGTTCGGGCATAAGAACCTTTACTGCGGTGGTATTAGCGGTAATTGGTTTGATTCTGCTGGGTGGTGGCCTATATTTAGGCGCACTTGGTGGCTCGATCTACTATGTAATTACCGGCCTTGTGCTTCTAATTGCAGCAATATTATTGGTACGTCGCTCGGCAAATGCACTTTGGATGTATGCAGCTTTAATGCTTGGTACAACCGTTTGGGGCATTTGGGAAGTGGGTACTGATTTTTGGGGATTAACCCCACGTTTAGGCATTTTAGGTGTTTTAGGCGTATGGCTGTGTTTTCCTATTGCGACACGCGGTGTACAAGCAGTTGCAGCAGCACGTAAAGGCTTAGCGGCAACTTTAGTGTTCGCTATTTTGGTGATGGTCTATTCAATTTTTAATGACCCTCAAGAAATTAACGGCACAATTACCACCAAACAACCCGAAAAAGCACAAGCGGTAGATGGTGTTGCTGAAGGTGATTGGCCTGCGTATGGTCGTACCCAAGGCGGTGTTCGTTACTCGCCACTAACACAAATTAATGACCAAAATGTCAAAGATTTGAAAGTTGCGTGGACTTTCCGTACTGGCGATTTAAAAACTGCAAACGATTCGGGTGAAACCACGAACCAAGTCACGCCAATTAAAATTGGTAATAACATGTTTATGTGTACAACACATCAACAATTGGTGGCGCTTGATCCTGCAACAGGTAAGCAAAAATGGCGCTTCGATCCAAAATTAAAAACAGATCCAAGCTTCCAACATTTAACTTGTCGTGGCGTTTCTTATTATGATGCGAACAACACGGCTGAATTCGCAGCAAGTTTGCAGCATAAGCAATCAAGCTCGACGCAATGTCCACGTAAAGTCATTTTACCTGTAAACGATGGTCGTTTAGTGGCAATCAATGCCGACAATGGTCAGCGTTGTACCGATTTTGGTCACAATGGCGAAGTGGACTTGCAAAAAGATATGCCGTATGCCTATGCAGGCGGTTATAACCCAACGTCTCCACCAGTGGTAACGGGTACAACCATTGTTATTGCCGGTTCAACAACCGATAACTATTCAACCAAAGAACCATCGGGTGTGATTCGTGGTTACGATGTGAATACTGGTAAGTTGTTGTGGGTATTTGATACAGGCGCACAAGATCCAAATGCAATTCCTGCTCCTGGTCAAAAATTTGTTCACAACTCGCCAAATGCTTGGGCACCATTGGCATACGACTCTAAATTAGACATCGTTTATGTTCCAACAGGTGTAGGTACGCCAGATATTTGGGGCGGTAACCGTGACAATCTGAAAGAACGTTATGCAAACTCAATGTTGGCATTAAATGGCACAACCGGTAAATTGGTGTGGCACTTCCAAACTACACATCACGATTTGTGGGATATGGATGTACCTTCTCAGCCATCTTTAGCGGATGTTAAAGATAAATCAGGTCAAACTGTTCCTGCAATTTATGTATTAACCAAAACGGGTAATGTCTTTGTTCTTGATCGTCGTAATGGTAAAGCCATTGTGCCAATCACTGAGCGTGCAGTTCCGCAAACTGTCGAGCGTGGCCCACAAACCAAAGGTGAGTGGTATTCAAAAACTCAACCGTTCTCTGACCTTGATTTAGCACCAAAAGATAAATTAACCGACAAACAAATGTGGGGTGCCACAATGTTTGACCAGTTAGCATGTCGTATCTACTTCAAGAAATTGAACTACAACGGTATTTATACGCCACCATCTGAAAACGGTACTTTGGTATTCCCAGGCAACTTGGGTGTGTTTGAATGGGGTGGTATGTCTGTCAACGTAGACCGTCAGGTTGCGGTGATGAATCCAATTGGCTTGCCATTTGTAAGTCGTTTGATTCCTGAAAAAGCAGACCGTGCTGAAACTGCAAAAGGTGCAGGCACAGAACAAGGCATTCAACCAATGTATGGCGTGCCATACGGTGTGGAAATTAAACCGTTCTTGTCACCAATTGGTTTACCGTGTAAGCAACCATCTTGGGGCTTTGTGGCAGGTGTGGATTTAAATACGCATCAAGTTGTTTGGAAAAAACGTATCGGTACTATCCGTGACAGCTTACCAAACTTGTTCCAATTGCCACCGTTGAAAATTGGTGTGCCTGGTTTAGGCGGTTCAATTTCAACTGCAGGTAATGTAATGTTTGTTGCAGGTACGCAAGATAACTATATCCGTGCTTATAACGTCAGCAATGGTGCAAAACTTTGGGAAGCACGTTTACCAGCAGGTGGACAAGCAACACCAATGACCTATGAAATGAATGGTAAACAGTATTTAGTGATTATGGCCGGTGGTCATGGTTCATTCGGTACCAAAATGGGTGATTATTTAGTGGCCTATGCTTTACCTGATTTGAAATAAGATGACATCTTAAAATTTAAAAAGCTCAGCTTCGGCTGGGCTTTTTTATTGTCTTTAAAAATGCTTTATCAATAAAACCGCTATTAAATATGTAAAAAAAGCATTTTGTTGATGAATTAAAGCCCTTTATGCTATAGCTGTCATATTGAACTTACTAGCTGAAAGCCATGTATTTGTATACTGATTACGACCAACAACTGGTAAATGAACGAGTTGCACAATTCCGTGACCAAACCGAACGCTACCTTGCCGGAACATTAACCGAGGATGAGTATCGTCCGTTACGTTTGCAAAATGGGCTTTATGTACAGCGTTACGCGCCAATGCTACGAATTGCTGTGCCATATGGTTTAATGAATACCAAGCAATTACGTAAAATTGCAGATATTGCAACGGAATATGACCGTGGTTATGCACACGTTTCAACACGTCAAAATATTCAGCTGAATTGGCCAGCGCTCGAAGATGTGCCTGAAATCTTAGCTGAATTAGCAACAGTACAAATGCATGCTATTCAAACCTCAGGTAACTGTATTCGTAATACCACCACCGACCAATATGCAGGTGTGGTTGCTGGTGAAATTGCCGATCCACGTCCAACTTGTGAGTTAATTCGTCAATGGAGTACGTTTCATCCAGAATTTGCTTTTTTGCCGCGTAAGTTCAAAATTGCAGTTTCTGCTTTAGAAGAAACAGACCGCGCTGCGACTTCTTTTCATGATATTGGCGTGTATATCGTAAAAAATGAACAAGGCGAAGTGGGTTATAAAATTAAAGTGGGGGGCGGTTTAGGTCGTACTCCAGTTATTGGTAGCATTATCCGCGAGTTTTTACCGCGTGAAGATTTAATCGCTTATTTAGAAGCGGTGCTACGTGTGTATAACTTACATGGCCGCCGTGATAATAAATACAAAGCGCGAATTAAGATTTTAGTTAAAGCGATGACCCCCGCGGTTTTTGCTGAAAAAGTCGAAGCTGAATTTGCGTATACGCGTCAAAATTTACAAGTGCAGCCAGAACTGTTGCAAAAAATGGATTATGTGTTTACGCCATTTGAATACCAAAACTTGGCTGATGAAGATTTCACTGCATTGTTCCAGCAGCATCCTAAATTTAAGCAATGGTTTAATGTGAATACGCATGCACATAAAGTGCAAGGTTACCGCATTGTAAACATTAGTTTGAAACGTGCAGGTGTTGCGCCAGGCGATATGACCACCCAAGAAATGCATTTTATTGCAGACTTGGCGGACAAATACACTTTTGGTGAATTACGCACCACGCACGAACAAAATATTGCACTTGCCGATGTTCCGCAAAAAGATTTGTTTGAATTGTGGCAAGCCTTAGAGCAAGAAAATATGGCGCGTGCGCATATTGGTTATATTACCGATATTATTTGCTGCCCAGGTGGTGATTACTGCTCGCTTGCCAATGCAAAGTCGATTCCAATTTCAGAAGCAATTTCTCGCCGTTTTGATGATCTCGACACAATTTATAATTTAGGCCGCCTAGATTTAAATATTTCAGGCTGTATGAATGCCTGTGGTCATCATCACGTTGGGAATATTGGGATTTTAGGGGTTGATAAAAAAGGCGCAGAATTCTACCAAATTACTTTGGGTGGTAATGCCAACCATGATGCTTCAATTGGCGATATTTTAGGGCCATCTTTTGCTGCCGATGCTGTGCCAGATGTGGTGGATGAGATTTTGAACACCTATCTTGATTTGCGTCAAGAAGGTGAAGAATTCATTGAAACTTATCGCCGTGTTGGCATTGCGCCATTTAAGGAGCGTGCATATGCTTAATACATCTTTGGCCGTACTTTATAAAGATGGCACCATTTTAGACAATAGCTATCAAGTGATTGCTGAAGATGGCAGCATCCCAAATGGTGATGTTGTGCTCCAAGCCGATCAACTTGAACATCTTACAAAAATTTCAGGTAAAAAAGCTTTATTGGTTACGGTAGATAGCTCACCTGAACTGAATGAATTTCCATTGACTGAACTTGACACCATTTTGATTGAGTTTGCAGGCTTTAACGATGGTCGTGGCTATTCGTTTGCCGCGTTATTACGTCGTCAAGGTTTTCAGGGTGAATTGCGCGCTGTAGGAGATATCTTTAAAGATGTCTTGAATTATCTAAAACGTTCAGGCTTTGATAGTTTTGTGGTTAAAGAGGGCAAGGACATTCATGAAGCCGCAGCAGGCTTGAATGATTTTGTTAATCCATATCAAATTTCGACAGCCAATCCAAACGCAGGTTATCAAGCTGGCCGATAAGTTCTTACTCAATGTATGTTGAAGTAAAAAACTTTTCGTATGAAAGGTTTTTTACATTTTTAGATTTAGCATTTATTAGAATCGCTTTCTTTTCGAATATTACCCAGCATGTTCAAAACCACGCGATGCTGTACATCAAGTTGTGATGAGCAATAATAAAAGCTGCCCATCGATCCTCTAGGCAAGCCAGTATCGCCTTGAAACGTAATCGAGGGTAGTCTTAAACTTCCGCGCCATGACAAGGTGCCATAGTTTAAATGTGTGGTGTGTTGCGCCAAAATAAGTTCATTGTTATCTCGTATTTTATTTTGATTGCTGTCTAAAAACAGAATAAAACCATGATTCCATGCATCTTGTTCGCAGTTTTTTAAATCTTTGCTTGAACATATAACTAAATTATTACGATGAGTAAGTGCAAGATATTTGGCTTGTGACAGATATTGATGCAAAATCGTTGGAATGTATTGTGCTTCTTGCTTGGCTCTTAAGCTATGGTAGTGAGGTAGAGCAATGCTGGTAATAATCGCTAAAACAGCAATTGCACAAACCAATTCGATGAGCGTCATACCGTAACACATTTTTATTTTCATAAATTTTATCTGATCATTGTTTTTATCTCAAAGATTATATAATTACATATTGAAATTTTGAATGATAAAAAATTACGAAACTCGATAGATTATTGTTAAAATATAACTCAGTATAGTAATTAGCTGTTATTTTGTACGAGTTGAGTGAAAAGTTACCGAATTACAACGGAAATTGTAAGAATTTTTGTCAATAATTCGATTACTTAAAAGTATCAGTGACTTGAATCGTTGTCTCAGGTGACTAATTCAGGCAAAATAATCAGTTGAAAAAACAAACTGAAATAATTTATTATTTCAGGGAATTGACAAAAATTTTAAGCGTCGCTTAAAAAAAAATTGTTATCTTTGGAGGATATCCATGAAATTAAGTCGTATTGCTCTTGCTACAGTACTTGCAGCATCTCCATTTGTTGCAAATGCGGGTGTTACCGTAACTCCATTGTTGCTTGGTTACACTTTCCAAGACACTCAGCATAACAATGGTGGTAATAAAGGCAGCCTAACAAATGGTCCTGAAATTCAAGACGATCTTGCAGTTGGTGCAGCACTTGGTGTTGAATTAACACCTTGGTTAGGTTTTGAAGCTGAATACCTTCAAGTGAAAGGTGATGTTGACGGTACTCTTCCTGGTGCTGAATACAAGCAACAACAAATCAATGGTAACTTCTATGCTACTTCTGATTTGATCACTAAAAACTATGACAGCAAAATCAAGCCTTATGTATTATTAGGTGCTGGTCACTATAAATACAAATTTGACGGTGCTACAGATACTCAATTTGGTCGTGCTGGTCGTGGCTTGAAAGAAGAAGGTACTCTTGGTAACGCAGGTATCGGTGCTTTCTGGCGCTTAAACGATGCATTGTCTCTTCGTACAGAAGCTCGTGGAACGTATAACTTTGATGAGAAATTCTGGAACTATACAGCGCTTGCAGGCTTAAACGTAGTGATCGGTGGTCACTTGAAACCTGCTGCACCTGTAGTTGATGTTCAACCAGTTGAACCAGCGCCAGTTGTTCAACCTCAGCCTCAACCACAAGAATTGACTGAAGATTTGAACATGGAACTTCGTGTGTTCTTTGATACAAACAAATCTAACATCAAAGCACAGTACAAGCCTGAAATTGCAAAAGTTGCTGAAAAATTATCTGAATACCCGAATGCGACTGCTCGCATTGAAGGTCACACAGATAACACTGGCCCACGTAAGTTAAACGAACGTTTATCTTTAGCGCGTGCTAACTCTGTTAAATCTGCACTTGTAACCGAATACAACGTTGATGCATCTCGCTTATCAACTCAAGGTTTTGCATGGGATCAACCGATCGCTGATAACAAAACTAAAGAAGGTCGTGCTATGAACCGTCGCGTATTTGCTACAATTACTGGTAGCCGCACAGTTCTAGCTCAACCAGCAGCTCAATAATTATTAATTATTGATCTGTAAAAAAGCGGCTCTTGATGAGCCGCTTTTTTTATTCTGTTTTTTATCAATATTGCTTTTTAGATTCATTAGATTATTTAGCCGATTTACATTGGTGAAAGTAGATGCAGACTGATGATTTAAAAAATAAACGCTCTACGGTTTCTAGATTGTAAAAAAATAAGATATTAAAATGTAATCCTACCTATGGATCATTTAAACAGTTGTATGAAGCTCAGTCATATTCTCGATCCTGCGTTATCTTTAACCTTAAGTGGATAGAAGCCATTTTGACTTCAATTCATAAAGATTTATATGAGATCCTTTTTGATTAAAGGAGAATGCAAGACCATAAAAAAGCGCAATCGAAATTGCGCTTTAGCTTTGGATGCCACTGCTTAGTCGTCTTGCAGCGGGCGGACATCCATTTTGTCATAAGGGATAAGTTTGGTTTTATATTTTACTTTATATCCTAACCAAATAATTAAAAACAGTGGTAGGGTAATGTAGGTTGCCAATAACCCAAGCCAATCAATTTTTGGACCTAGTAAGGCTTGATAATTTTGTCCCAACATAATAATGGTACACAAAATAAAAGCAAACCATGGCGCAAATGGGAAAAATTTAGCCCGATAAGCCAAGTCTTTTAATTGATGACCCTGCGCAATATAGCCTTTACGGAAACGATAATGTGAGATGGCAATGCCAAGCCATACAATAAAACCGCACATGCCTGACATATTAAGCAACCAGTTGTAAATTTCCTGTTTACCAACAAAACTTGTGAGTAAAGATAGTGCCGCAATCGCTGTAGTTGCATAAAGCGCGCGCATGGGTACGCCACGTTTGTCGAGTTGTGAGAACCAGCGTGGTGCGCGTCCTTCTTTGGCCATATCCCAAAGCATGCGTGTTGATGAATACATGCCAGAGTTACCCGCAGATAAAATTGCAGTTAAAATCACCACATTCATTAAGCTTGCAGCAAAAGCTAATCCCACTTTTTCATACAACAAGGTAAAAGGTGATAATGCAATATTGTTATTGCTTGCCGCTTGAATGAGATGTGGATCGTCATAGCTGACCAATGTGCCAATGATGAAGATACACACAATATAAAACAGTAAGATACGCCAAAAAATTTGTTTAATCGCCAAAGGAATGGTTTTTTTCGGATCTTTAGATTCACCCGCAGCCACACCAACCATTTCAGTGCCTTGAAACGAGAAACCAGCAATCATGGCAACGCCAATCATGGCTTGGAAGCCGCCCACGAATGGTGCATCTTTATAGGTCCAGTTGGCAAACGCATGCACATTCGGTGTGAGCATGATTTTTACAATACTTGCAAGACCAATCACAATAAAGGTAATAATCGCAAGCACTTTAATTAGTGAGAATAAAAATTCACTTTCACCAAAGCCTTTAACTGTCATTGAGTTAATTGCAAAAATGATAACGAGGAATAAACCACTCCACCAGAATCCTGGAATATCAGGGAACCAAAAACCCATAATCCATTGCGCAGCGACTAATTCAAACGCGACCGTAATCGCCCAGTTGTACCAGTAGTTCCAACCTAAAGCAAAACCAAAACCTTCTTCGACATATTTATTACCATAAGTAAAAAAAGCGCCTGAGGTTGGATTATGCGTGGCAAGTTCACCTAAACTGGTCATTAAGAAATAAATCATAATGCCAATTAAAGCGTAGGCAAGCAGTGCACCACCAGGGCCAGCGGTGGCAATGGTTGAGCCGGATGCTAAAAATAAGCCTGTGCCAATTGAGCCACCAATGGCAATCATATTTAAGTGGCGGGCACCTAGCCTTCGTTGTAGATGCTCTGTTTGATTTGAGTCACTCATCTAGATTCCTTTTTGTTACTGTTTTGCACAGGCATGTAACACTTTAAAGCCTTGTTGATCTGCTTTGACGGTACAATGTCCGAAATGCTGTTCAATTAAAGTGGGATAATTTAAAAAACGGTTTGCCACAATCCAAAGTTCACCTGCGGCAGCTAAATGTTTTTTGCTGCTTCGACATAGATTTTCACTGACCTGGTAATCGGTGTGAATACCTTGGTGAAACGGTGGATTGCTAATTAGGGCATCCAGTGCGGTCGGTGCATCGTAGATTCCTGTGACGGCTAAAGTCTGTATTTGTTCCGCAAGACCATTGCGTTGGCTGCTGATTTTTGTTGACTGAAGTGCAAAGGCATCCACATCTAAGGCATAGACGATATTGTTTGGATGGGCTTTTGCTAAAGCACAACTGATAATTCCTGCACCGCAACCAAAGTCGGCGAGTTTACCTGATTTTACTTGTGACAGGTAGGGGAGAAGTACGGCTGTTCCGACATCGAGTCGTTCTTGGCTAAATACACCGGGTAAGGCAAAAATTTCTAATTCAAGTCCCTGATTTTTTAGGCTATAAGATTTTAACCAAGATTCTAATGGTTTAATTGGCATTGCTGCTTCTAAACGATAGCACCACAATTGACAATGTCGCGCACTGTCAAGCTTCATGGCTTTACCATATTTTAGCGTTTGCTTAGCCGCGCCTTCAATGCCGCCTTTTTTCTCACCCACCAGTAATACCAATGTACCCTGTGGAAGATGGCTTGCAATTTGGTACAGCAGATAATTGAGCAATTCTTTGGATTTTGGAATATAAACCACAACTTGATCGAACTCACCTGCGGGTAAATTGGTATCAAAGTGGCTATTTAAGCCTTGTTGTTGCTGAGCTTGATGAGTCGCAAAATTCCATGTCCAAAGCGTTGTATCTGTAACTGTTGCAGGCAATTCGGCAATCAAGCCATCAGCAGGGGCGTTAATCAGCAGAACACGTCCTTTTAAATAGTCTTGTTGACGTAAAATAACTTCACTTCGAGGATCCATAATCGACCTTTAAAAACAACAATGCCCAGTGCAACACTGGGCAAAAACAAAAATAAGTATTAGTCCCGTTGTTCAGGTAGGACAATATTTAAAATCAAGGCGCTAATGCCGCCTGTGGCAACACCTGAACTGAAGATGTGTTGTAGTAATTCAGGCATGTGTTTTAAAAAGTCAGGCACTTGCGCAATACCTAAGCCTAAAGCCAATGAAATAGCAATAATGAGTAGCGCACGGCGGTCGAGTTTAATACTTGCTAAAATGTTAATGCCCGATGCAGCAACCGCACCAAACATCACCATCACCGCACCACCTAAAACTGCTTGTGGAACGGCTTGAATCAGCCCTGCAATTTTAGGAAATAAACCGAATAAGACCAATAATGCGGCAATCCACATTCCGACATAACGGCTTGCCACACCGGTCAATTGAATAATGCCGTTATTTTGGGCGAAAACTGAACTTGGGAAAGTGTTAAATAAACCTGCAAGTAAAGAATTGGCACCGTTGACCAACACGCCACCTTTAATACGTTGCATCCAAATTGGGCCGGAAACTGGCTGTTTAGAAATTTTACTGGTTGCGGTAATGTCGCCAATCGCTTCTAACGATGTCACTAAATAAATAAATGCCAGCGGTAAAAATAATGACCAATTAAAGCTAATGCCAAAATGTAATGGAGTTGGAAGCTGAAAAATAGGCGCTTGTTGATACGCACTGAAATTTAAGTGTCCCATCAACCCTGCAACAATGTAGCCGACCACTAGGGCAATTAAAATAGCAGAGCTTTTAATCCAGACAATCGAAATGCGATTAAGCAGAATAATTAAACCCAACACCAGCCCAGACATAATTAAGTTGTCGATGCTAGCAAAGCTGCCATCTGCCATCGCGCCATAACCACCACCCATGCTAATCAGTCCTTCTTTAATTAAAGTTAGACCAATCATCAGCACCACAATGCCGGTGACCAACGGCGTAATCAGTTTTTTCACCCACGGTAAAATGCGCGATACGCCCATTTCAATGAATGCACCCGCAATGACCACACCAAAAATGGCCGCCATAACTTGTTGATATGGCGTGCCTTGGGCAATCATTAAACTGCCAATGGTCATAATTGGTGCAATAAAGTTAAAACTTGTGCCTTGAACAATGAGTAAACCTGCACCCAAAGGGCCAATTTTTTTACTTTGGATAAAAGTTGCGATCCCTGAAATGACCAACGACATGGATAAAATCATGGTGGTTTCATGTGCAGGAACTTTTAAAGCACCACAAATCAGTAATCCCGGCGTTAAAATAGGAATGATAATCGCCAGTAAATGTTGGAATGCGGCAAGTAAGGCATGTGTGAGTTGGGGTTTATCATCTAAACCAAGGACTAAATCTGAATTTGTTGCTGATTTGTTGGTGGTGGGAGATAAATTCGACATGTGGGCAGGAAAATCGGCAAAGATGGCGGTATTCTAATCGAGTTATTCGGCTTTATAAAATAAAAAGCAACAGAGTTTTAAAAAAATTCAGCACTCTGACAAGTGTCACTACTCTTTGATGAGTTTTTTTAGTATAATTTGCCCTCAAATTTAAAGCGTATCGAATTTACATGTCAGATATTAAAACTCTCCGCAACATTGCCATCATTGCGCACGTTGACCACGGTAAAACCACTCTTGTAGACAAACTGTTACAACAATCAGGTGCACTTGGCGATCGTGCAGGCGAGATTGAGCGTGTCATGGACTCGAATGCGCTTGAAAGCGAACGTGGTATTACCATTCTTGCAAAGAACACTGCAATTAAATGGTTAGATGCACGTACCAATACAGAATACCGTATTAACATCGTCGACACCCCGGGACACGCCGACTTCGGTGGTGAAGTAGAACGTGTAATGTCGATGGTTGACTGCGTACTTCTTCTTGTAGATTCACAAGAAGGTCCAATGCCACAAACTCGTTTCGTAACGCAAAAAGCGTTCGCACGTGGTTTGAAACCAATCGTAATTATCAATAAAGTCGACAAGCCTAGCGCGCGTCCAGATTGGGTGATTGACCAAGTATTCGATTTGTTCGATAACCTTGGTGGTTCTGACGAACAGTTAGACTTCCCAGTGGTTTATGCTTCAGGCTTACGTGGTGTTGCCGGTCCTTCTCCAGAAGAATTAGCAGACGACATGACGCCGTTATTCCAAACGATTGTAGACATCGTTGAACCACCAGCAGTTGACGTTGATGGTCCTTTCCAAATGCAAATTTCATCACTTGACTATAATAGTTTCGTAGGTGTAATTGGTGTTGGTCGTATTCAACGTGGTTCAATTGGCTTGAACACACCTGTCACTGTGATTGATAAAGAAGGTAAAACCCGTAACGGTCGTATCTTAAAAATCATGGGTTACCACGGTTTAGAGCGTGTGGATGTTGATTCAGCATCTGCGGGTGATATCGTATGTATCACGGGTATTGATGCACTAAACATTTCTGACACGATTTGTGATCCGAAAGCTGTTGAAGCGTTGCCACCATTGTCTGTAGATGAACCTACAGTTTCGATGACATTCCAAGTGAACAACTCACCGTTTGCAGGTAAAGAAGGTAAATTCGTCACTTCACGTAACATTCGTGAACGTCTTGACCGCGAATTGATTCATAACGTTGCATTACGTGTTGAAGATACTGACAGTCCAGACCGTTTCAAAGTGTCTGGTCGTGGTGAACTTCACCTTTCAGTCTTAATTGAAAACATGCGCCGTGAAGGTTTCGAAATGGGCGTTTCACGTCCACAAGTCATCATCAAAGAAATTGATGGTGAAAAACAAGAGCCTTACGAAAACGTAACTTTTGACGTTGAAGAACAACATCAAGGTGCGGTAATGGAGCAAATGGGTCACCGTAAAGGCGACATGACCAATATGGAAGTTGACGGTAAAGGCCGTATCCGTATTGAAGCGACTGTTCCTTCACGTGGTTTGATTGGTTTCCGTTCAGAATTCTTAACCATGACTTCTGGTACAGGGATTATGACATCTAGCTTCTCGCATTATGGTCCTGTTAAACAAGGTACTGTTGCGAAGCGTCAAAACGGTGTTTTAATTTCAATGGTTCAAGGCACTTGCTTGGGCTATGCATTGTTCAGCTTACAAGACCGTGGTCGTTTGTTTGCTAAACCACAGTTAGAAGTCTATGAAGGCATGATCGTGGGTATTAACTCACGTTCTGACGACATGGTGGTTAACCCAACCAAAGCGAAACAATTAACTAACGTTCGTGCATCTGGTACAGATGATGCGTTAACGTTAACACCTGCAATCGAATACACGCTTGAACAAGCGCTTGAATTCATTGAAGATGATGAGTTAGTTGAAGTAACACCTAAGTCAATCCGTATTCGTAAGCGTTATTTAACTGAAAACGAACGTAAACGTAACCGCGATAAATAATTCACGATTATTCGTTGAATTGAAAAAAACCGCTAAAGTCATTTAGCGGTTTTTTTATAGCTCATCATTATGGCTTGATCGGTACATGAATGAGTGCAGCATTTTTTAAGTCTTACTTCAGTTACTTCTCGTCGTTATGTTGTTAAAGTGTGATAAAACTTTCTTTTTTAAGCAAAAACATTACATTAAAACGTAGAATTCAAGCCAAGCATTATTCATTTCATTTGTAATGAAAAATCTAATCGTTTATTCCATCCGAATGGGAGAGTTTTAATGAGTATTATTCAAGAATTTAAAGAGTTTGCTGTAAAAGGCAACATGATTGATTTGGCGGTCGGTGTCATTATTGGTGGTGCATTTGGTAAGATTGTCGATTCATTGGTCAAAGATATTATCATGCCGTTGATTTCTGTGATTACAGGTGGCGGTGTCGACTTTACCCAAAAATTCATTGTACTTGGTCATAATCCTGATAATTTACAATCATTAGATGCTTTGCAAAAAGCAGGCGTAAATGTACTGACTTACGGTAATTTTTTAACCATTTTAATTAACTTCCTCATCTTGGCGTGGGTGGTGTTTTTAATGGTGAAATTGATTAACCGTATGCGCCGTAAGCAGGAAGAAGCACCAGCTGCACCTGCACCAACCCCAGAAGATATTGCATTATTACGTGAAATTCGTGATGAATTAAAAAATCGTCCACAAGTTTAATTCTCGATGCAAATAAAAAACGGTGCGAATAACGCACCGTTTTTTATGCGTTGTCTTTTATACATTGTCTGATGCTATAAATCTTGAGCTGCAAAATGTACACTCGTGAAACTTAAAAGGGAAAAGGTAATATAATATGAACCGATTATTTGCTTATGGCACATTGCGTCCAAATCAGCCCAATGCGCATATTTTAGAAAAAGTAGGCGGAGAGTGGCAAAAAGCATGGGTGCATGGCACGATCCATAATTTAGATTGGGGACCAGATTCAGGCTT
The DNA here is from genome assembly GCF_035615615.1 of Acinetobacter sp. MD2(2019). NCBI lineage: Bacteria > Pseudomonadati > Pseudomonadota > Gammaproteobacteria > Moraxellales > Moraxellaceae > Acinetobacter > Acinetobacter sp. MD2(2019). The sequence goes on from NZ_VTDU01000006.1 coordinate 34,977, forward strand.
GCCTGCACTTGTTTTAGATCCTTCGGTAACATTGGTTGATGGACTGCTTTTTACGAGTGATACGTTAGATGAACACTGGCCAATGTTAGATGAGTTTGAAGGTTTTCAGTACCAACGCGTATTGGTTGATGTGAAACTTGAATCTGGCGATTGGATTCAAGCATGGACGTATCAGATGAATCCCAACGCGAAAGCGGAATGAATATTGCCGCGATAAAACCTTAAGGCTTAAATGGCTATTGTATTTAAGCCTATTTTTTAGAAATCGGTTCTAAATTTGACTTCAAGTAAGTGAAAGCCAAATTGACTTTTAATTGGGCCGTGTAGCACACGTTCTGCTGCGGTAAAAACCAATTTATCAATCACAGGAACAAGTTGTCCTTTTTTAACTTCACCTAACTCGCCACCGCGTTTGGCCGAATTACAAGTCGAGTGTTGCTTCGCAATTTTTGCAAAATCTGCCCCGTCATGAATTTTCTTTTTTAGCTGCTCCGCGAAGTCTTTATCTTTAACCAGAATGTGTCTTACGATGGCTGTTTTCATTACAATTTTCCTTCCTATTCAGCGCTAGCTGGTATCTTTTTCAATGCTTGGCACTGCGGACAAAAAACACTGGCGCGTTGCCCCAATTTTATGTTTTCTAAAGTGGTTTCACAGTTCACACACATTTCACCTGCACGGCCGTAAGCCAGTAATGTTTGCTGGAAATAGCCATTTTCGCCCATCGCATTGGTATAGTCACGAAGGGTCGAACCGCCAAGCTCAATCGCATATTTCAAAATACGTTTGATTTCTTGCACCAAATGATCAATCTGTTGCTCACTCAAACTATTGGCAGGTTGCGCAGGGTGAATGCCTAAATTAAACAGACTTTCGGTTGCATAGATATTTCCAACACCGACCACCACATGATTATCCATAAGGGCAATTTTTATGCCAACCTTTTTGTTTTTAAGCGCGTTGAATAAATATTCCGTATTAAAATCAGAGCTTAATGGTTCTGGACCAAGCGGATGAAGCAATTTTTGTTCTGTTTCATCGTTTAACCATAGAATGCAGCCAAAACGCCGTGGGTCGTGATAACGTAATTGGGTATTGTTGTCAAAATCAATAATTAAGTGATCGTGTTTGCGTAGTTCATCGCTTGCCTGACAAAGCCTAAAACTACCCGACATGCCCAAATGCCACAGCATACTTTGCTGTTCAAATGCAGCGATAATATATTTTGAACGGCGATGGAGCTGAAGCAATTTTTGTCCTTTAAGCTGTGAAATATCTTCAGGAATGGGCCATCTTAAACTAGAATTTCTAACCAGTACTTGGCTTACCGTTTGATTTAACAACGGTTCTAGGCTGACTTTAGTCGTTTCGACTTCGGGTAATTCAGGCATATAAATAATGATGTATAAAAAACACTATTGTACGTGAAATTCACTTATGATGAAGCATTGTAAAGTCGCTTAATCGGCGATGGCTTGAGTTCTATTCAAAGCATTTATAAAATGCTGTAATCATTGTTTTAATTATGTATTTTGATTCGCTGAGAAGAATTCGTATAAACAGCGTCATCATGATTCAAAATTCTATCTTTTCATAAAATTAGGCAGTTCACATGCATTCATCTTTAAATCGTCAAATTCCTAAAACAGCGTTGTTACTTTTGTCGTGCTGTATCATGCAGCAGCTTTATGCACAAAGCAATGGCGCTGAAGATAGTACCTTATTACCCGTGATTCACGTTCAAACCACACATACCGATACCTCGTATTTACAAACCCCTGCTTCGGTGTTTCGTGTAGATGCCGCGAAACAGCCCAACAATTTGGGCGTGAACTTAACTGAGGTTGTGCAAGGTGTTCCAAGTCTTCAGTTAAATAATCGTGAAAATTATGCGCAGGATTTACAGCTGTCGATGCGTGGTTTTGGCGCACGTTCAACCTTTGGGGTGCGCGGCATTCGTATTTATGTCGATGGTATTCCTGCCACCATGCCAGATGGACAAGGGCAAACCTCGAATATCGATTTACAAAGTTTAGATCACGTTGAAGTGTTAACTGGGCCATTTTCATCTTTATATGGCAATTCATCGGGTGGTGTGTTGATGGCAAGCAGCAAAGAGGGCACAGGCCCCGATTCGGTGAGCATGCGTTATGCTGGTGGAAGTCACGCTAAAAATAGTAGCGCAGTGATTTTTCAAGGTGGAGCGAAGCAAGATAATCAACCCAGTTATGTGGTGAGTTCATCTTATTTCGATACCAACGGTTATCGTGAACATAGCGCCGCCGATAAAATATTGAATAATGCCAAATTGACATGGAACTTAACGGATGGTTCTAAAATTAATTGGGTAACCAATTATGTAAAAATCCATGCCGATGATCCACAAGGTTTAAACGAGCAGCAGTGGCGCAGCAATCCAAAACAACAAGTGCCTTTTTTAAAGCAATTTGATGTGCGTAAAGAGATTCAGCAAACCCAAACAGGGGTGACGTGGTCAAAACCGATAAATGACCAAAATGAATTGTATGCGATGGCATATGTTGGGAATCGTCAAGTCACACAGTATCAGTCGATTCCAAAGTCAACACAGGATGCAAATAAAAATCAGGCTGGTGGCGTAATCGATTTTGATCGCAATTATTATGGATTAGATTTACGTTGGACAGGCAAAAATTTACTGCCGAATACTACAGTCAGTGCAGGTGTTGCACTTGATGCAATGGATGAAGACCGCAAAGGATATGAAAACTACGTTACAGTCAATAATTCTCCAACCTATGGGGTTAAAGGCAATTTACGCCGTAATGAAAAAAACACCCTTTGGAATGCCGATCCATATCTACAAGCATCTTGGCAGTTTTTACCCACTTGGCGTATAGATTCGGGTGTACGATATAGCAATGTTCATTATAAATCTAAAGATCACTTTTTAAGTAATGGTGATGATAGTGGCTCAACCGATTATTCTAAGGTATTGCCATCGGTTGCATTAAGTTGGCAGATTCAACCCGAACTATTGGCTTACTTAAGTTATGCCAAAGGCTTTGAAACGCCAACCTTTACCGAAATGGCATATCGTACTGATGGTGGATCAGGTTTCAATTTCGATTTAAATCCATCTTCAAGCGACAATTACGAGTTGGGTTTAAAGTCGAATAATAGTTTAGGTCAATTCACTTTAGCTCTGTTTCAAAGCCAAACACGTAATGATATCGTTTCTGCGGGAACATCAAATGGTCGTGCAACTTTTAGAAATGCCGATAAATCCTTGCGTGAAGGTCTAGAATTATCTTGGAATAAGAAATTGTGGAAAGATTTAACGGCCCAAGCCAGTTATAGTTATTTAAATGCAACTTTTGATAGTAATACGCCTGCAAAAGGATCTGCTGCAGCAATTACATCGGGCAATCAAATTCCTGGTGTCGCGAAAAATCAGGCATTTGCACGTCTTGCATGGCAACCCGAACAAGGTTTATATGGCGGTGTAGAGCTTCGCTATATGGATAAACTCTATGCCAACGACACCAATACCGACACCGCACCAAGTTACAGTACGACTGCTGTAAATATTGGATATAGCTGGAAATTAAAGGACTGGGCATTTAATACTTATGCGCGTGTCGACAATCTATTTGATAAAAACTACGTGGGTTCAGTGATTGTTAACGATGGTAATAGTCGTTATTTTGAACCCGCAGATGGACGAAATTGGAGCGCAGGATTGTCTTTAACCAAGCAATTTTAATTAAGGATCGACATGTCAATTTTATTTCAACCGATTCAGTTTGGAAGATTAAACTTAAGCAATAAAATTATTATTGCCCCAATGTGCCAATATTCCGCGACAGAACACGCAGAAATAAGCTATTGGCATGAACAACAATGGGCGAGTTACGCACTGTCTGGTGCAGGGCTTTGTATCGTAGAAGCAATGGCTGTTCAAGCACAAGGGCGCATTTCTAATGCCGACTTAGGGCTGTGGAATGACCAACAGCGCGACCAAGTCAAAGCATTATTAAGTAAAGTCAAAACCCTCTCGCCCATGCCTTTTGCAGTGCAGCTTGCCCATGCGGGCAGAAAAGCTTCAATAAATAAGCCGTGGGAAGGTGGTGGTCAAATAACAGATTCATCTCAAGCTTGGCAAACCGTTGCACCTAGTGCAATTGCTTTTCATGACCAAGATGCTGCACCACAAGCATTAACGCTTAACGATATTGAACAAATTAAACAAGATTTTGTTGCCGCCGCAATACGCGCAGTTGAGGCAGGTTTTGAGTTAATCGAAATTCATGCAGCGCATGGCTATTTGTTGCATCAATTTTTATCACCCTTATCCAATCAGCGCCAAGACCTATATGGGGGAAGTTTAGAAAATCGGCTTCGCTTAACTTTAGAGATTACCCAAGCAATTTTAGCGGTTGTTCCGGAAAATTATCCGGTTGGAGTGCGTATTTCCGCAACCGATTGGATGGAATATACTAATGAGCCCAGTTGGGATTTAGCCTCTAGCTTAATTTTGACGCAACAATTAGAACAATTAGGTGTAGCATATATTCATGTGTCGAGTGGTGGTTTATCTTCAACCCAAAAAATTGAGCTTGAGCCCAATTATCAAGTCGGTTTTGCCGAGGCAATTAAAGCCACAGTTAACACATCGGTCATAGCGGTTGGATTAATTACCGATGCGCAGCAAGCAGAAATGATTGTACGTGGCGGCCATGCCGATGCAATTGCCATTGCTCGAGCAATTTTATATGACCCACGTTGGCCTTGGCATGCAGCGGCAAGTTTAGGTGCAACGATTCAGGTTGCACCGCAATATTTACGCTGCCAACCACAGGGATATCAGCAACTATTACAACCATTTCATACTAAAGATGATTGCAATGATGGTCGTTAATCCGTTGGATAGAGGTAATTTTGTTATTTAGTATCTTGGCTCCAATTTTCTTGTGTATGTTTTTCGGCTATGGCAGCGTACGCTTGAATGTATTAAATTCTGAGCAAATTAAAGCGCTTGGGGCATTTGTGATTAAGGTTGCCTTACCGGCCTATCTGTTGCATGCCCTTGCCAACAAAAACCTCAATGATATTTGGTTACCCAGTTATGTGATTGCCTATATGGGCGGATCTTTAATTTTATTTGCGGGATCGTATTTACTGTATCGGTATTTTTTTAAAAATACGCTGACGCAATCGGCGGTTTTGTCGATGGGCGCAGCCATGTCAAATACAGGCTTGATTGGAACGGCTATTTTACCGTTGCTTATTGCAAATCATGCGGTGGTTTATCTTTCTCTGACGTTGATTATTGAAAATCTCGTCATGATTACTATGGTATTTTTACTGGCTGAAATGGGCTTGCATGGTCAGCAAAATACGCGAATTATGCTTAAAAGAACCCTTGCCAATTTGCTGAAAACACCGTTGATTATTACTATTTTTATCGCATTTTTTTGTATTTTATTTCAATTTAAGTTACCTGAAATTGTAGATGAAGTCTTAACGATGATGGGGAAAACAGCTTCACCATTGGCCTTATTTGTGATTGGGGGCAGTTTGGTCGGGCTTGGATTTAAAGCCATTAATCTGCAAGTGGTTTCGGTGGTATTGTCGAATATTTTACTGATGCCGCTAATCATCTATGGCATTTTTACTGTGCTACCGAATGTGTCGGATGAAATGAAACATGCAGGAACGCTGATTGCTGCATTGCCCATGCCAATTCTTTTTGGAATTATCGGTCAAATTTATGGCTTGGAAAAACAAACCCTTAGTGCGTTAATGCTGAGTACCATTTTAGGTTTTATTGGTACAAGCCTGTTAATTGTATGGTGGTGGTAGTTTTTCTTAGGTCGGCTTAAGCACGCAAGTTAAAACACTTCAGCCATGTGTACGATGCAATCAATAGCAAGGACGTTTTTATGCAAAGACCACGTTTTTTACCAGATAATTTTAGTTTGATGATCATTGCAATGGTTGTTCTGGCGAGTTTTCTGCCTATTGCAGGTCACGCCGCAGTGGTCTTTAATCAGCTTACCAATGCAGCAATTGCCTTATTGTTTTTTTTGCATGGCGTAAAACTTTCGCGTGAAGCGGTCATTCAAGGTTTAACGCATTGGCGGTTACACCTGTTTATTTTCGCCTCGACCTTTATTTTATTTCCTATTCTGGGCTTAATTTTAAAACCTGTGATTGAGCCGTTGATTGGAAATTCATTGTATTTAGGATTGCTGTATTTATGCATGTTGCCGTCTACCGTGCAGTCGTCTATTGCGTTTACCTCGATTGCTAAAGGCAATGTGCCTGCCGCCTTGTGCAGTGCCTCTGCTTCAAATTTATTGGGCATGTTTATTACGCCATTTTTAGTCAGCATTTTTATTGCCCAATCTGCACACGCATCGGCCAGTTCAGGGGATGCGGTATTAAATATTGTTTTATTGTTGCTGGTTCCCTTTGTGCTTGGGCAATTGTTGCGCGTCAAGATTTTTCCGCTACTGAAACAACACACGGGTGCGGTTAAAATGGTCGATCAAGGTTCTATTTTAATGGTGGTTTATGCCGCATTTAGCGAGGCAGTATCGGAGGGAATTTGGCATCAAGTTTCATTTGAAACCTTAATGATTTTAGTTGTACTGAGTTGTTCTTTGTTGGCGGTGGTGATGCTGCTGCTGAATGTGTTAAGTAAAGCCTGTGGTTTTAAACGTGAAGACCGAATTACCATTTTATTTTGTGGTTCTAAAAAAACCTTGGCCAGTGGTGTGCCGATGGCAAAAATTATTTTTGCAAGCCAACCCATTGGTTTAATTATTTTACTATTAATGCTTTTCCATCAAATTCAATTAATTGTTTGTGGCATCTTAGCCAGTAAATTTGCTGCACAACACAGTAATACCGATGAAAGTGCATAATGCCAATATCTTTACTGGCATTATGCTAAGTGTGAGCGCGTAATTATTCTGCGGCATCGAGTAATTGGTTAATTTCACTGGCAGAACGCGCACCAGAAATACGATGACCATTTTTTAAGAAGAAGGTGGGTGTGCCATCCACCGCAAGTTTTTTGCCTAATTCTAAGTTTTTAGCGATAGGCGTATTACAAGTTTTCGTAGCTTTGGGTTGTGTGCCATTCAACACATAATTTTCCCATGTTTGATACGGGGCTTTTGCACACCAAACTTGGGTGGCCACTTTTTCTGCGTTTGGATGCAGTGCGGTTAACGGATATAAAAATAGATAAATGGTCACGTTATCAACATTTTGCAATTCTTTTTCTAAGGCATGGCAATATGGACAATCTGGATCACTAAATAAATACATCACACGTTTGCCATTGCCTTTAACTTGCTTAATGGCTTGTTGTAATGGAAGGGTTTTTACATCAATTTTCGTCAGCTCTTGTTCACGCTCGCTGGTTAAATTGACTTTATTTTTTAAGTCTACCAAATTGCCTAAAAAGAAATAGCGCGCTTCATCATTGGTATAAACAATTTGTCCATCCATATACACTTCATAAATATTGGGAATTTGTGTGGTTTGGATCGATTGCACCTGAATTTCAGGGAAGTTTTGTTTTAAGTTTTGTGCAACGGTTTTTGAGTCGGCATATGCTGTGCTCATACCCAGAAGGCTCAGGCTCAATACAGTTGTTAGTGCTTTAAAGTTCATCATCTTTTTTCATAAATTAAAATAGATGATTCCTTATAGAGCATAAAGCTAAGTTTTTCCTTAAAATTTATGCCATAAACTGTATCTTTTTTTATCTTTATATCAATAAACCCTAAAAAATAGGGAATCAGGCATAAAATGATTCCCTTGACGTTGTTTAAGTTTTTGGTCGCGCCACATCGCCATTTAACGCATCTGGTAAATCTACAATGTGTAAACCCAGTGCGGTAATCGATTCAGGTTTGGCAACCACCAGCGCCTTAAAGCCTTCGCCATAAGCAGCACTATTCACGATTTGCACATCGGAACTTAATTTTTCGCCCATGTTGGGTACAGCACCTTGACCTTCAACCAAATGTAACCAATGTTTCGGTTTGGCTTTAAACCATAAGCGTGCCACAATTTCTTGACCTAAATAACACCCTTTGTCGTAATGAATGCCTGCGCGTTGGTGCAACCGTAATTCTTGGGGTTGAAATTCGTGCGCGGTGCTTTGTTCAATAAAGGCTTGACCCAGTTCAATGGCGTGTAATTGCCAAGCGGTTAAATCTGTTGCCTGCTCGACAAAAACAGTGTTTTCAGCGTTAAATTTAGGATATACCGTACTTGGGTCAGACAATGTCATTTTAGAAAATGCGCCGTATTTTTTGATATGTTTGGCAAATTCTTCGCTTTGGTTTTGTGTCACCACAATTTCGAAATGTTCAGGGTCATATTGTTTTAACCATAATCCAAACTGAATTCGTCCTTTTAAATCGCAAATGGCCGTATAACAAGGCACATCCGATGGCACACGTTCGACATGCACCGTCACTTGTCCTTGTAAAAACTTCAGTGCATCCACACCTTTTAATTGATAACGGATAAATGCTAAATCGTTCATATAAATTTGCAATTACGAATAAGAAGATGCTTCTATTGTGGATGAAATTCAAAAAAAATTCAGCTAAACCATTCAAGAAAATTGAAGATTTCCTTGTAACTTAGCCTGAACACTGCAAGCCATTTTGCTGTGAAAAGCGCTTTCATTATATAAATTCGATTACAAAACAAGCACCAATGAACAGCTTGAATTCTTTTATATTGAATACATCACATTGGTGATAATGCAGTCATAAACAAGTAAATATAAAGAGGTTGTTATGAGTGGATGGTATGAAATTTCTAAAGCTACAGATGGACAATATCGTTTTGTGTTAAAGGCTGGCAATGGTGAAGTTGTTTTAACCAGCGAATTATATAAAGCGAAAGCATCGGCGCTGAATGGCATTGAATCGGTACAAAAGAACAGCCCAGATGATGTGCATTATGCGCGTTTGACTGCCAAAAATGGTAAAGCCTATTTCAATTTAAAAGCCGCCAATCATCAAATCATTGGAAGTAGTCAAATGTATAGTACCGAACAAGGGCGTGATAAAGGCGTTGAGTCGGTGAAAAACAATGGTATTACACAAATAATAAAAGATCTCACACTTTCTTAACGCCAAGTTAGTTAAATTAAGCATGCTTAGGCATGCTTTTTTTACGCCTAAAAGTTGCGAGAAGAAATGAATGAAAAAATGGTTAGGCGGTGTGGGTGTGGTGCTTCTGATTGTACTGGGTACATGGGTTGCATCTCCATATTGGATGTTATATCAACTTAAACAGGCATATGAACAAAATCAGAGCGAGAAAATTTCCAGTTATATCGACTATGCACAAGTACGAGAAAGCTTACAGCCACAAATTGAGTCGGTCTTTTTATCGCATTTAGAAGAGGGCCAAGATGCTTCGAACTCAGAATGGTACCAGCGAATACATGCTATTTTAGATACACATATTAGTCGACAAATTTTAGATTTATTGGTATCCGATCAGACCATACAATTGTTAATGCAAGGCAAGCAGTTATCAGAATTAATTCCGCAATTTGAAAAATCGGTAGAGCGGCACTCGGCACAAAATATGTTGCAGGCAAATACGAATATTTATGTAGAGCCCACTGTAAAACAAGATGCGACTTATCATGCAGCTTATACGTCACCAAATACCTTTGTGGTGTCGTTAATTCGTCAAAATGGCAAACGCACGCAATTTATTTTTAATCGTGTTGCAGGGTGGAATTGGAAAATGACCGCCATTGATTTAGGGCTAAATTAAACATGGCCTTTCAGGATCTGTATCGGATGAGTTCACATGCGGTCATTAGTAATCATCAGAATGAAATTTTGCTGTTAAAAGCCAATTATGGCGATTGTGCATGGGGATTGCCCGGTGGTGGTTTAGATGTTGGTGAAACCATTCATCAAGCCCTCATGCGGGAATGCAAAGAAGAACTGGGCTGTGAAATTGAAATCTTATATTTAAGTGGTGCTTATTATCATGCGTCTGTGCATTCACATGCGTTTATTTTTCGCTGTCAGCTCAAAACAAATCAAGACATTCAATTAAGTGCAGAACATTCGGCGTATGGATGGTTTCAGTTGCAAGATTTAACAGCGGTTCAGAAAATTCGCGTGCAAGATTGTTTCGCATTCGATGGTACGGTGCTGAGCCGAAGTTTTTAAAAATAAAAAAAGATCAGCCTCGTTTTGAGTACTGATCTTTCTTCTGCGGATTATTCATCTAAAAAAACCGCAAAATTTTCTACCGCTTCGCGCGGAGTAATAAATGTATTCACCTTGGCATCGGGGTCTGCATAACCTAGGGCTACGGTGCACACCAATTCTTCATCGTCCGCCGCGTTGAGTACATCGAGTACAATCGGGTGGAAATGATTCCATGCCGCTTGCGGACAAGTATCTAAGCCACGCGCTTTGGCAGCAATCATGACATTTTGAATCATCATGGCAATATCCATCTTCGAACCAATACCCATGGCTTTATTGACGGTAAAAAACAGTCCGACTGGTGCATCAAAAAGTTTAAAGTTGCGTAGCTGCTGTGCGGCCATTTTTTCTTTTTCGCCACGTTGAATATTCAGCAAACCATACAATCCCCAACCATTTTCACGGCGGCGGTCAATAAATGGAGAAATCCATGTTTGTGGATAGTAGGCAAACGTTTCTTGATATTGCTGCGCCAGTTCAGGATTTGCATTGACTTCAAGTTGTGCTGCACAGACGCGGTTCACCATCTCATCGCGTTTTTTTCCTGACACGACATACACTTTCCACGGTTGGGTATTGGTGCCTGAAGGCGCTCGGCTTGCAACGGCAAGAATGTCTTGAATGATTTGCGCTGCAACGGGGGTATCTAAAAAGGCGCGTACCGAATGGCGTGAGCGAATGGCATCATCAACAGCTTGAACACGATTTAAATCCATAAAAATTCCTTGCTCTAATTTTGTCGTTTTGGCGAATATAAACGATCTATTGATTGGTTGACTAGCATGAACAGAAAAAAAGCCCTGTTTTTAAAAATATGCGTGAGTCCACAGCCTTTAAAACGTGATAGACAAGCATGTATTGCAGTTTGATTGCTCTATTCTTGCGCTATTTTGCTGTGATTTTTTAGAATAACGCACTCAAAATAGTGCACAAAACAATAAAAAAAGTTGGAATGTAGGGGTGAATGCGTATAATTGCACTTTTTTGAACGAAAAGTGAATTTTTGAGCATTTTTAGTGCAAAAAATGGACAATAAATTTGCTGTTTAATTTTTGAAAGATACATTAATTGGGCTGATCACTTGCATAAAAGATTAACATTTCTACCTTTGGGGTGTGTTGCAATGCAATGTTGGACAAAGATTTTTACTAAAGGGAGACTTGCGTGAATCACGAGTTAACTGAGCGTTTAATATCATGGATTGATATTTTAAATACACCTTTGTGGGATTTTTTAGTTATTTTTTTATTGGCAACGGGCTTCGTTTATACCTTTGTCACTCGCGCAGTGCAAATTCGAATGTTTGTACAAAGTATCCGTGTGATGTATTCAAGCCGTCAAGGTGCTGAAGATAAACATGGCATTACCTCATTTCAAGCCTTTGTAACAGGTTTGGCCAGTCGTGTTGGGGTGGGGAACATTGGTGGCGTTGCTATGGCAATTGCGATTGGTGGCCCGGGCGCCGTGTTTTGGATGTGGGTGACGGCATTACTTGGTATGAGTTCGGCCTTTGTCGAATCAAGCTTGGCGCAGTTATTTAAAATTCGTGATCACGAAAGCAAACAGTTCCGTGGCGGTCCTGCGTACTACATTATTAAAGGGATTAAAAGTAAGCCTTTAGCACTGGCTTTTGCTGTGGCGATGATTATCACTTATGGTTTGGCATTTAACTCGGTGCAAGCCAATGCCATTATTGGTTCAAGTTCACATGCTTGGGGATGGGATAAAGCCAATATCATTTTACCATTAGGTGGTTTGAATCTTACTATTTCATGGGTTGGTTTGGTGCTGGTTGCACTAACAGCAATGGCAATTTTTGGTGGAATTAAGCGTATTGCACATTTTGCCGAAATGTTTGTTCCTTTAAAAGCGGGTCTTTATTTAGCCACTGCATTTTACATCTGTATTAGCAACTACGAAGTTGTACCGCATGTTTTTGGCTTGATTTTCTCTAAAGCATTCCAGTTTGATGCAGCCGCAGGTGGTTTTTTTGGCAGCATGTTCTCTATGGCGATGATGCAAGGCATCAAGCGTGGTTTATTCGCCAATGAAGCAGGGATGGGTTCTGCGCCAAATGCCGCAGCCGCATCGGATGTTAAACATCCTGCCAACCAAGGTTTGGTGCAAATGCTGGGTGTTTTTGTAGATACATTCATTATTTGTACTAGTACTGCACTCATCATTTTAATTTCTGGTGTATATGCGCATACCGGTGGTTTACAAGGCATTGAATTAACTCAATACGCGCTTCAAACGCAAATTGGCGAATATGGGGATGATTTCCTTGCCATCTTATTATTCTTGTTCTGCTATTCAGCAATTTTAGGTAACTATGCCTATGCTGAAAGTAACATGCAGTTCTTGCATAACAGTCCAAAATCAATGTTGGTGTTCCGTATTGCGGTGTTGCTCATGGTCTACTTCGGTGCCATTACTAGCGTACCGTTGGTTTGGGCATTTGCAGATTTGTCGATGGGTGTAATGACCACCATTAACCTTGTTGCCATTTTATTATTGATGCCATATTTAAAAGTTTTATTGACGGATTATCGTCGTCAATTAAAACAAGGTGTCAAAGACCCTGTGTTTAAGTTAGATGATCACACTGAATTGAAGAAAAAAGTTGATTCAGATATTTGGTAATCTAGTTCAGATAAAAAACCAGTCATAGGACTGGTTTTTTTAAATTTAAAATTTTGATTCTTATGCAAAAATAATAATTTTTAAGCATTTAAAGAAAAAAACACAGTATTTGATTGTTTACTAATCATCTAAACTCTGCCGTCTATTGACCTAATCTGAATAACTATAGATAATGCACCCACAGTTTACGGCTATGTAGCTCAGTTGGTTAGAGCACCGCACTCATAATGCGGGGGTCACAAGTTCAAGTCTCGTCATAGCCACCATTTTAAAAACCATGCACCTAGCATGGTTTCTTTTTTTGTGCAGTTTGCATCGTATATAAAAAAAAGCCTAAACATGATGTTTAGGCTTTTTTTATGAAGTTCGTTGAGCTCAGATACCCGCTTTCCAACCATTCACAATTGGGTAGCGGCGTTCGCGGCTAAAGGCACGCGAGCTAATGCGTGGGCCAATCACACCTTGTTTGCGTTTATATTCATTTAAGTCGACCAAGCGAATCACTTTTTCTACCACTTTTTCCTCAAAGCCACGTGCAATAATTTCATTTTGGCTTAAATCTTCTTCGATATAAGCATACAAAATGGCATCGAGTACATCGTAAGCAGGGAGTGAATCTTGGTCTTTTTGGTCAGGGCGTAATTCTGCCGAAGGTGGGCGAGTAATCACGCGTTCAGGAATCACTGGTGTTTCGCTGATACTGTTACGGTACTTGGCCAATTCAAACACAATAGTTTTGTAAACATCTTTGAGTACCGCAAAACCACCGACCATATCGCCATAAAGGGTACAATAACCAACGGCAAGTTCAGATTTATTGCCAGTCGATAACACCAAATTGCCAAATTTATTTGACAGCGCCATAAGTAGCGTACCGCGTGAGCGCGCTTGTAAGTTCTCTTCTGTGGCATCTGCAGGTGCATTACCAAAGAATGGATACAACGTTTGCATGAAGCTATTTACGATATTGTGAATTTCTGCCACACCGAAGGTCACGCCTAAAGCTTTGGCTTGCGCCGCGGCATCTTCAATGCTGATTTGTGCGGTATAAGTGTATGGCATCATTACCGCTTGAACTTTGTCTGCACCTAAAGCATCTACCGCAATGGCAAGGGTAAGGGCAGAGTCAATTCCACCAGAAAGACCGAGAATAACCCCCGGGAAGCCTGAACGTTGTACGTAGTCGCGTGTTGCCATGACTAAGCTTTGATAAATCTCCGCCATGGTTTCTAGTTCAGGTTTGGCTTCTTGGGCTTTATATGCGGCTTTTTCTGCATCGAATTCTGCAAAATGCACTTGCTCTTGGAAGCTTTCTGCACGGCAAATCAGTTGACCTTCGCGGTCCAGAACAAAACTTGATCCATCAAAAATCAAATCGTCTTGTCCACCCACTTGGTTGGTGTAGACCACATTTAGGCGCAGTTGTTTTGCAAGTTCAGTCATGGTTGCAATACGATGCTGCGGTTTACCGACTTCGTAAGGTGATGAATTAAGCACCAAAATGGTATCGATATTGAGTTGAGCCAATTGTTGTACGGTATTGATATTCCAAACATCTTCACAAATGAGAACACCAAATTTGTGTTCAAGATATTCAAAAATTAAATGCTGATGTCCAGCATTAAAATACCGTTTTTCATCAAAGACGCTATAATTTGGTAAGTTTTGTTTGTTGTAAATACCGAGCACTTCGCCATCTTTCATCACCGCGGCAGAGTTAAAACGCTGACCATCTTCGGTGTGATGCACGAAACCAAAAACCAAAACAATATCTTTCACTTCTGCAAGTTGTGATAACGCATTTTGCGTGCGCGTTTTTACACTACTACGTAACAGTAAATCTTCGGCAGGGTAACCAATCACACTCAGTTCTGGGAAAATAATAATATCTGCTTGTTGAGCTTTGGCTTGATTGGCTTGCTCAATCATCTTCAGAGTATTGTTTTCAATATTGCCAATGTGTGGTGAAAATTGAGCAAGGGCAATTTTAAAATTTTTCATTTAAATTCAGTCCTATTCCTATAGGTGAATTACATGTTGCTGATTTATAAATTTAGTTATTCAGCATCAGGTAATAGTAAAAAAATAAAGTCTATCTAGGCTGCTATACTATATACGAATCCAAGCTGATATTAAGCTTAAACATTAAAAAAAATTACATGAAATGTATAAAAAAATATACATTTTGCTTTATAGATGGCCAATTAAAAAACACACAAAAATTTTTAAATGTTGGGTTTATTGAAAAGTTAATCTTGATGATGTGCCAAAATAATATTGGGAATACGATTTAAGAAAATATCTTTGGCAATTTCTGCTTGTTGTTCAATATTATAATCCCAAAAACTTTTGCCTTCTTTGAAAGTGTATTGATATGGATTATAGCGCTTAAAGCTTAAATAGTAGCCTGTTTGTAAAATTGCACCTTTGAACAAGACCTGAATACCTTGTTGATATTGATAAATATGGGTGAGTTCGTGAATAAAAATGCCTTTATAGGCTAAACTCTCTAAACTGTAATCGGCTTTGTAATTTTCAGGGTTAACAAATAAACGCCCTGTAGGCGCCATAAACAGATTCACTGGTTGCCAAGGTAAATATGGCATGTTCAAAATTAAAATTTCGGTATAATTTAGTTTGGGTCCAAAAACTTGGTAGGCCAGTTTGATTTCATTTTCGGTTAAGTGTCGATACTGAAAAAGCGTAATCTTAAAAAATCGGAGACAATAAAAATAAAACGCCTGCTTTAAATAAAAAAGAGCGCGTGTTTGACGTTTCATTGATTCATCTCCAAACAGAAAAGACCGCTGGCGCGGTCTTTTTGTCGTTCTTCAGCTTCCCTGAGGAAATTAGCGATTGATGTCGCGTGCTGATGGGCCCGTATAAAGTTGGCGTGGACGGCCAATTTTATATGCAGAACTATGCATTTCTAACCAGTGGCTGATCCAACCTACCGTACGTGCAAGCGCAAAGATTACGGTAAACATTTCTGTTGGGATACCAATCGCTTTTAGAATGATACCTGAGTAGAAGTCAACGTTTGGATACAAGTTGCGTTCAATGAAGTACTGATCAGACAACGCAATACGCTCAAGTTCCATTGCCAATGCAAGCTGTGGATCGTTGATACCAAGTGCTGCAAGTACTTCGTCACAAGTTTGTTTCATCACTTTGGCACGAGGGTCAAAGTTTTTATACACACGGTGACCGAAGCCCATAAGCTTCACTTCTTTGCGTTTTACTTTTTCCATGAATTCAGGAACGTTTTCTACGCTACCGATTTCATCCAGCATAGTTAAAACAGCTTCGTTTGCACCACCATGCGCAGGTCCCCAAAGGGCAGCAATACCCGCAGCAATACATGCATAAGGGTTTGCACCAGTAGAGCCCGCAAGACGAACTGTAGAGGTTGACGCATTTTGTTCGTGGTCAGCATGCAGTGTGAAAATGCGATCCATTGCTTTAGCCAGCACAGGATTCACTTTATAATCACGGTCTGCTGGGGTTGCAAACATCATGTGTAAGAAGTTTTCAGCGTAATTTAAATCATTACGTGGATAAATAAACGGTTGACCAATCGTATATTTGTAAGTCCAAGCTGCTAAAGTTGGAATTTTTGCAATTAAGCGAATTGCAGTAATTTCACGATGGTTAACGTCTTCAACGTCTAAACCGTTGTGATAGAACGCAGACAATGCACCAACAACACCACACATCACCGCCATTGGGTGAGCATCGCGGCGGAAACCATTAAAGAAACGGCTAACTTGGTCGTGAACCATCGTATGGTTACGAACTTTGGTATCAAACTCGTCTTTTTGTTCTGGTGTCGGAAGTTCACCATTTAACAATAAATAACAAGTTTCTAGGTAATCTGCTTTGGTCGCAAGTTGATCAATTGGGTAACCGCGGTGCAATAAAATCCCTTTGTTCCCATCGATAAAAGTGATTTTTGATTCACATGCAGCTGTCGCCATAAACCCTGGATCAAAAGTGAAGTGACCTGCAGCTAAAACATCCTTAACATCGATGACATCGGGACCTAATGTACCGCTGTAAATTGGTAATTCAATTTCTTGTCCATCAAGTTTTAAAACGGCTTTCTTGCCAGTTGCTTCAGACATTCAATAGATCTCCTGTCCTGGTGAATGTGATACTGATGCGTATTAATAGTCTTTTAATGAACGTCATCAGAACGATAAAAAACGAATTAAGCTTATTCTTTGCTCAAAAAATGTCAATCATACTTATGGATAAATGCGTTTAGTCTCTTTTTGAGCGACTGCTTCCGTGCTTGTATCCATACAAAAATTGAGCTGAGAGGCTTATTTCGCTATCAATTTACAGCAAGATACGAAAAAAAACATGAAACTCTTTTTAAAAAAAATCAAAAAAATAGAAAAAAACGATGATTCGCTGTTTGTAAAATAAGCATTTTTGTTGCGAAAACCTTTATATTTATAGCTTTTGTTACGGAAATATTTGGTAAAACTTTTATTCTTAAAAACTCATTATTTAAACTATTTGGCTGATGTTTAATTGATTTTTATATTTAGATTGATTGAAAAAAACTTTTACGAATGAAAACTCAATGATAAAAAACAACATTATTTTTTAAACGCACCTAATTGGTGCGATATGGGGTTTCAGGTTGTTAATTGTTTTTATCTTTTTGAAAAACGATAAAAAGCGTTAAATTTTGAACATAAAGTATTCTGCTTTAGTCTAATGTATTTGAATTACTTTTATTTATTTTGACTGCAAATAAATCTGCATGCAGATTTAATTGAATGAAGAAGGTCGTTGATATTTCATCAGGAATACACTTAATTTAAATCTATATATTTGATAATGATTATTATTTATTTAATGTGATTGCGTTTGACTGAATATTAGTTGTTTGAATTTTGACATTTTGCGTTTTATAATTGATTGTCGTTAAAAACATTTAGGCAAAGGTTTGCCTAAAGATGCCAGCTTTCCTTCGAATTAATCTACAAACTCCGGATGGAGTTTCTACTACAGGATGCCCGCTGTGAAAAGCAACAGACCTGTCAATTTGTCCATGGGGCAAGTGTTAGCGGTAAATTTACGCTCACCCGTGGCTATTGCATCAATTTTGCACCGTTTATCTGGTGTCATCGTATTCTTGTTGGTTCCAGTACTATTATGGATATTAGATAAGTCATTGTCTTCGCCTGAAGGCTTTACTTATGTCAAAGAACAAATATTTGGGAATTTCTTTGTACGATTCATCGTTTGGGTTTTTGTCGCAGGTTTAATTTACCATTTAATTGGTGGGATTAAGCATTTACTTGCTGACCTTGGCTTTAACGAAGAACTACAAAGTGGTCGGGTTGCAGCTACAGTTTCATTGGTCTTGTCTGCGATTGCAATTATCGCGGCATTTGTATGGATTGTGATCTAATGAAAAGTGCTACAGGTTTAACGGGTTCAGGTTCTCGTGATTGGTATATCCAACGTTTGAGTGCTGTGATATTGGCAGTCTACACCGTTGTGATATTTGGTTGGATTGTTTTCCATAGCGGTTTTAGTTTTGACCAATGGACAGGGTTTATGAAAACCTTACCAATGAAGATTTTCTCTTTATTGGCTATTTTGTCATTGGTAGCACACGCATGGATTGGCATGTGGCAAGTGTTTACAGACTACGTAACTACACGCCAAATGGGTCCATCCGCTAACGGTTTGCGCCTTGTGTTAACAACTGCGGTGATTGTTGCAGTTTTTGTTTATGCAATTTGGGCATGCCAGATTTTCTGGGCGAATTGATAGGAAGAAATCATGGGTACGTTAACCCCTAAAGAAGATTATTCAAATATCCAAAACCTTACTTTCGATACTGTGATTGTGGGTGGCGGTGGCTCTGGTATGCGTGCTGCATATCAAATGGCGCAAGCTGGTTTAAAAGTTGCTGTTTTAACTAAAGTGTTTCCAACACGTTCGCATACGGTTGCTGCTCAAGGTGGTATTGGTGCGTCATTAGGTAACATGCAAGAAGATAACTGGCACTACCATTTTTACGACACGGTAAAAGGTGGTGACTGGTTAAGCGACCAAGATGCGTGTGAATTTATGACACGTGAAGCGCCAAAAGTGGTTTATGAATTAGAACATTTAGGTATGCCGTTTGACCGTAACAAAGATGGCACGATTTATCAGCGTCCATTTGGTGGTCACTCTGCAAACTATGGTGAAAAAGCGGTGCCACGTGCTTGTGCTGCTGCTGACCGTACAGGTCATGCGCTATTGCATACCTTGTATCAAAGCAACGTGAAAATGGGTACTCAATTCTTCGTTGAATGGATTGCATTAGACTTAATCCGCAATGAAGCAGGCGATGTACTTGGTGTAACAGCTTACGACCAAGAAACCGGTAACATTGCGGTATTCCAAGCCAAAGCAACCTTATTTGCTACCGGTGGTGCAGGTCGTGTGTATCGTGCATCAACCAATGCCTATATTAATACTGGCGATGGCTTAGGTATGGCTGCGCGTGCAGGTATTCCATTACAAGATATGGAATTCTGGCAGTTCCACCCAACAGGCGTTGCTGGCGCGGGTGTATTGTTAACTGAAGGTTGCCGTGGTGAAGGCGCAATCTTGCGTAACAAAGATGGCGAACCATTCATGGAACGCTATGCACCAACATTAAAAGACTTGGCGCCACGTGACTTCGTTTCACGTTCA
Organism: Acinetobacter sp. MD2(2019); assembly: GCF_035615615.1. NCBI lineage: Bacteria > Pseudomonadati > Pseudomonadota > Gammaproteobacteria > Moraxellales > Moraxellaceae > Acinetobacter > Acinetobacter sp. MD2(2019). The sequence goes on from NZ_VTDU01000006.1 coordinate 54,587, forward strand.
ATGGACCAAGAAATTAAAGAAGGTCGTGGTTGTGGCCCTAAAAATGATTATATCTTGTTAGATATGACGCATTTAGGTGCTGAAACCATCATGAAGCGTTTACCTTCGGTATTTGAAATTGGTAAGAAATTTGCCAACGTAGATATTACCAAAGAGCCGATTCCTGTAGTGCCAACCATTCATTATCAAATGGGCGGTATTCCAACCAATATTCATGGTCAGGTGGTTGTGCCAGTCGGTACTGAGCAAGGTGAATTCTCAGCACATTACGACAAAGCGACCAAAACCTATTCGTACCAAGGTAGCCGCGATTATACTCAACCAGTTAAAGGTTTTTATGCCATTGGTGAATGTTCTTGCGTGTCTGTACATGGTGCAAACCGTTTAGGTACTAACTCATTGCTTGATCTTGTAGTGTTTGGTAAAGCTGCGGGCGAGCACATTATTGATTATGTGACCAAGCATCATGGCGATGAATATCAGCCATTGCCAAACAATGTTCTTGAACAAACTTTGCAGCGCGTACGTCATTTAGATGAGACGACAGCGGGTGAAAATGCACAAGACGTGGCCGATGCAATTCGCGATATCGTACAAGACCATGCAGGCGTGTTCCGTACTCAAGCATTGCTTGACGAAGGTGTGAAGCAAATTTTGGCAATCGAGCCGCGCGTTCGTAACATTCATTTAAAAGACAAATCTAAAGTCTTTAACACTGCGCGTGTTGAAGCTTTGGAAGTGGAAAACTTATATGAAGTTGCTAAAGCGACACTTATTTCTGCGGCGGCACGTAAAGAATGTCGTGGTGCGCATACGGTTGTAGATTATGAATTAGACCCAGATCATCAAGATTATCCATACGGACGTCGTGATGATGAGTGGATGAAGCATACGTTATGGTATTCATCAGACAATCGTTTAGAGTATAAACCTGTTCGTTATCAACCATTAACGGTTGAAGCGATCGAACCTAAGCCACGTACATTCTAATCGGGAGAAATAAGATGAGTAGAGGCACGCGTACGTTCGAAATCTACCGCTACGATCCTGATAAGGATAAAGCGCCGTACATGCAAACGTTTAAACTCGAGTTAACCGATAAGCACCGTATGTTGCTTGATGCGTTACTTGCGTTAAAAGTTCAAGATGAAACCTTAACATTCCGTCGTTCTTGCCGTGAAGGTATTTGTGGTTCAGATGGTGTGAATATTAATGGTAAAAATGGCTTGGCGTGTTTGTGGAACTTAAACGATTTACCTGAAAAAATCGTGATTCGTCCATTACCAGGTCTGCCTGTGATTAAAGATTTGGTTGTGGATATGAACCAATTCTACGATCAATACGACAAAATTCAGCCATTCCTAATCAATAATCAGCCAGCGCCTGCAAAAGAGCGTTTGCAATCGCCTGAAGAGCGCGAGCATTTAGATGGTTTGTATGAATGTATCTTGTGTGCATGTTGTTCAACTTCATGCCCATCGTTCTGGTGGAACCCAGATAAATTCTTGGGTCCATCGGCATTGTTAAATGCGTATCGCTTTATCATTGATTCGCGTGATACAGCAACGCAAGATCGTTTGTCGCGTTTAGACGATCCGTTTAGTTTGTTCCGTTGTAAAGGTATTATGAACTGTGTGTCGGTTTGCCCGAAAGGTTTAAACCCAACCAAAGCCATTGGTCACATTCGTAATATGTTGTTCGATCAAGCGGGTTAATGGTTTGATTGTAAAAAGCACATCTTCGGGTGTGCTTTTTTTATTTGTACATGCTGTGTTAAATATTCAATGCTGCTAATTGCAAGTTTTTCATAGATAGATCAACATATGTAAACCATTTGATGGCTATTAATATTTTTATTTTTTATAGGAACTATAGGGTAAAAAAATTTATTCGTGATGGAGAACATGCTAGCATTTAGCCCATCCATATGTTGAAAAAAAAGCGTATTAAAATAACACTTCAATTTCAAAATATGAGAAAATAGAACAACCTGAAAAATAAAACCGCCTTAGAAAAGCTAAATGATTTATTTATCTTTTCTAAGACGATTTGCAAAAAATTGCTCGGCAGTGTGTCGAGTATAAGAAATGAGTAATGATGCCAGGTATGGGCGTGATAATTCATTGAACTCATCAGGGAGTAATCTTCCTGAATGGTTAAACTCACGATCCTAATGGCGTAAGTCATTAGGCATAATGTCATGTTTAGCAATCTGGCATTATGAGTCATGGATTGCTTTATCGAGTGATCTGTAATGTTTTTGCAATAGGAAATGGGTCCACAAATGCAAGAAGTTGCTGACGCATTGCGTCTTGATACTGAACTTTCTGGTGATAGTGCAGCGTATATTGAAGAGTTATACGAGCAATACCTAACTTCTCCATCATCGGTCAGTGAAGACTGGCGTCAATATTTTGATAAATTCCCTAAAGGCGACCAACCACACGGAACTGTGCGTGAACAATTTTTATTACTTGGTCGTAATTCAAACCGCATTCAACCCGTTGTGCAAAGTACAATTAGTACCGAGCATGAAAAACGTCAAATTGGTGTCTTACAGCTGATTGCCGCGTATCGTAATCGTGGACATCAAAAAGCGAAGTTAGACCCTCTTGGTTTGGCGAAACGTGAAGATGTACCCGATTTAGAACTGGGTGCACATGGTTTGACGAAATCTGATCTTGATACAGTGTTCAACACAAGTAACTTGGCGATTGGTAAAGATGAAGCAACGCTTGGCGAAATGGTAGAAACTATGCAAGCGATTTATTGTGGATCGATTGGTGCAGAGTATATGCACATTGTCGACACAGTAGAGAAACGTTGGATTCAACAACGCCTAGAAAGTGCACGCGGTCAATTTGGTTTTAGCACAGAACAAAAGAAACATTTCTTAGAGCGTTTGACTGCGGCTGAAGGCTTAGAGAAATATTTAGGTAATAAGTTCGTTGGCGCAAAACGCTTTGGTATTGAAGGTGGAGAATCCTTCATTCCTATGGTGAACGAAATTATTCAACGTGCAGGTGCGGTTGGTTGTAAAGAAGTGGTGATTGGTATGCCACACCGCGGCCGTCTAAACTTGCTTGTGAATATTATGGGTAAAAACCCAGCCGATCTTTTTGGTGAGTTTGAAGGTAAAGCGCTCAACAAAAAAGGTTCTGGCGATGTGAAATATCACCAAGGTTATTCATCGAATGTGATGACCCCAGGTGGTGAAGTGCATTTGGCGTTGGCATTTAACCCATCGCACTTAGAAATTGTTGGACCAGTGGTTGAAGGTTCTGTTCGCGCGCGCCAAGTACGTCGTAAAGATATTGGTGGTGATGACGTATTACCTGTAATTGTACATGGTGATGCTGCATTTGCAGGTCAAGGTGTAAACCAAGAAACCTTCCAAATGTCGCAAACTCGTGGTTATACCGTGGGTGGTACGGTTCATATTGTGGTGAACAACCAAGTTGGCTTTACAACATCAGACCCACGCGATGCGCGTTCGACTGAATACTGTACCGATATTGCCAAAATGGTTCAGGCGCCAATTTTCCATGTGAATGGGGATGATCCTGAAGCGGTAGTGTTTATTGCACAGCTTGCACATGACTTCCGTCATACCTTCCGTAAAGATGTTGTGATTGATTTGTTCTGTTACCGTCGTCGTGGTCATAACGAAGCGGATGAACCATCGGCAACACAGCCAATGATGTATAAAATCATCAATAAGCAACCAACCACACGTACATTATATGCAGACGTTTTAGTCCAAGAAAAAGTGCTCGATCGCGCTGAAGCGGACAAAATGATTGAAGATTACCGTGCTGATTTAGAAGCAGGTAAGCATGTTGCGAATGCGTTGGTGTTAGAACCAAACACAAAAATGTTTGTGGATTGGAAACCCTATTTAGATCATGACTATACCGATGATTGGGATACCTCGTTTGATCTTGAGCGTTTAAAAGAACTTGGTCGCAAAATGCGTGAATTGCCAGAAGGCTTTGAGATGCAGCGTCAAGTTTCAAAAGTGATTGACGAACGTTTAAAAATGCAAACTGGTGATATGCCACTGAACTGGGGTGCCGCAGAAACACTGGCGTATGCGACATTGTTAGATCAAGGTTATTTGGTGCGCATTAGTGGTGAAGACGTGGGGCGTGGTACGTTCTCACATCGTCATGCAAAATTGCACAACCAAGCAGATGGTTCGGTTTACATTCCATTATGTCATGTTAAAGAAAACCAACCGCGTTTTGCGCTTTGGGATTCATTATTGTCAGAAATGGCAGTGTTGGCGTATGAATATGGTTATGCAACCACGTTGCCAAATAGCTTAATTGTTTGGGAAGCGCAATTTGGTGACTTTGCAAACTGTGCGCAAGTGGTGATTGACCAATTTATCGCATCGGGTGAAACCAAGTGGGAGCGCGTTTGTGGTTTAACTATGCTGTTACCACACGGCTTTGAAGGTCAGGGTCCTGAGCATTCATCTGCACGTTTAGAGCGTTTCTTACAGCTGTGTGCTGAAGACAATATGCAAGTGATTACCCCAACCACACCAGCGCAAATTTTCCATGCGTTGCGCCGTCAAGCGGTTCGTCCAATCCGTAAACCAATGATTGTGATGTCACCTAAATCGTTGTTGCGTCATAAATTAGCAACTTCAACTTTAGATGAGCTTGCGCAAGGTCAATTCCAAACGGTTATTGATGAAATTGATACATTAAACCACGCAGAAGTGACTCGTTTAGTCCTTTGTGGCGGTAAAGTGTATTATGATTTGCTTGAAAAACGTCGTGAGTTAGCCCTTAACAATGTTGCCATTGTACGTATTGAGCAGTTGTATCCATATCCAGAACAACGTTTGGCTGAAGTGCTTAAGCAATATCCAAATGTTGACGAATTGGTATGGTGTCAAGAAGAACCACAAAACCAAGGTGCATGGCACTTTATTGCGCATCGTTTATATGAAACTCTAGCAGTGGTTGGAAAATCGATGCGTATTCAATATGCAGGACGCGAAGCTTCGGCTGCACCTGCGGTTGGTTCACCATATTTGCATGCAAAACAACAAGCTCAGTTAATTCAAGACGCGCTTGCGTTTGACGCTGAATAAATCAGGAGAGATTAAAGAAATGGCAACCGAAATTAAGGCACCAGTATTTCCAGAGTCTGTAGCAGACGGAACCGTTGCGACATGGCATAAAAAAGTTGGGGAAGCGGTAGCACGTGACGAAGTCATCTGTGATATCGAAACAGATAAAGTCGTATTAGAAGTGGTTGCACCTGCCGATGGTAGTTTGGTTGCAATTGTTAAAAATGAAGGCGATACCGTTTTATCGGCTGAAGTCATTGCACAATTTGAAGAAGGTGCAGCAGCTTCTGCAACACCAGCTGAGCAAGTTGAACAAGCATCGGCAAGTACGCAAGCAGGTCCAGCAGCAGTTGTTGAACGTTCACAAGCTGTCACTGACCAAGCACCAGCGGTACGTAAAGCATTGACTGAAACTGGTTTGAATGCAGATGACGTACAAGGCACTGGCCGTGGCGGACGTATTACCAAAGAAGATGTAACTAATCATCAAGCAAAACCAGCTGCAGCTGTAACACCATTAAGCGTAGCTGTAGGTGAGCGTATTGAAAAACGCGTTCCAATGACGCGTTTACGTAAACGTGTTGCTGAGCGCTTGCTTTCTGCAACTCAAGAAACGGCAATGTTGACCACATTTAACGAAGTCAACATGAAACCTGTCATGGAAATGCGTAAGCAATACAAAGACATCTTTGAAAAACGTCATGGTGCCCGTTTAGGCTTCATGTCATTCTTTGTTAAAGCTGTAACAGAAGCGTTAAAACGTTATCCTGCGGTGAATGCATCTATCGATGGTGATGATATCGTTTATCACGGTTACTACGACATCGGTGTTGCTGTATCGAGCGAGCGTGGTTTGGTTGTTCCAGTATTACGTGACACCGACCGTATGAGCTATGCAGAAGTTGAATCAGGCATTGCAGCTTATGCAGGTAAAGCGCGTGAAGGTAAATTGACTATTGAAGAAATGTCTGGCGGTACATTCACCATTACTAATGGTGGTACGTTTGGATCGTTACTTTCAACGCCAATTTTGAACCAGCCACAAACGGGTATCTTGGGTATGCATAAAATCCAAGAACGTCCTATGGCGGTGAATGGTCAAGTTGAAATTTTACCAATGATGTACTTGGCGCTTTCTTATGATCATCGCATGATTGATGGTAAAGAGGCAGTTGGCTTCTTGGTAACCATCAAAGAATTGCTTGAAGAACCAGCAAAACTGATTTTAGACCTTTAATTTTTACGGATAATAATTCGCCCAAGCAGAGTGCTGCTCTGTTTGGGGACACGGAGATAAATATGTCTCAGCAATTTGATCTTGTTGTGATTGGTGGTGGACCGGGTGGTTATGAAGCGGCAATTCGTGCAGCTCAACTTGGTTTTAAAGTGGCATGTATTGAAAAACGTATTCATAAAGGCAAGCCGTCTTTAGGTGGAACGTGCTTAAACGTGGGTTGTATCCCATCGAAAGCATTGCTCGATTCATCACATCGTTATGAAGATACGGTGCATCACTTGGCTGATCACGGTATTAGCACAGGCGAAGTGAATTTTGATTTAGCAAAATTACTGGCACGTAAAGATAAAATTGTTGACCAATTAACCGGTGGTATTGACCAATTGCTTAAAGGCAATGGCATTGAGTGGTTGAAAGGTACTGGTAAATTATTGGCAGGTAAAAAAGTTGAGTTTGTATCCCACGAGGGCGAAACCCAAGTTTTAGAACCGAAATATGTCATTCTTGCCACAGGTTCTGTGCCTGTAAATATTCCAGTTGCACCGGTTGATCAAGATCTTATCGTAGATTCAACAGGCGCACTTGAGTTCCAAGAAGTACCAAAACGTTTAGGTGTGATTGGTGCAGGCGTAATTGGCCTAGAGTTAGGTTCGGTTTGGCGTCGTTTAGGTGCTGAAGTGGTGGTCTTTGAAGCGATGGATGCGTTCTTGCCAATGGCAGATAAAGCACTTGCGAAAGACTACCAAAAACTGTTGACTAAACAAGGTTTAGACATTCGTGTTGGTGCAAAAGTTGCTGGTACTGAAATTAATGGTCGTGAAGTGACTGTTAAATACACCCAAGGCGGCGAAGAAAAAACGCAAACTTTTGATAAGTTAATCGTCTGTGTAGGCCGTCGTGCTTATGCTGAAGGTTTATTGGCAGATGATTGCGGCATTAAATTGACTGAACGTGGTTTAGTTGAAGTGAACGATTGGTGTGCAACTTCAGTTGAAGGCGTATATGCAATTGGTGACTTAGTCCGTGGTCCAATGCTTGCGCATAAAGCGATGGAAGAAGGTGTAATGGCGGTTGAGCGTATTCACGGTCACGCTGCCCAAGTAAACTACGACACCATTATTTCAGTCATTTATACGCATCCTGAAGCGGCATGGGTTGGCTTAACGGAAGAACAAGCCAAAGAAAAAGGCCACGAAGTGAAAACCGGTCAATTCGGTTTTGCGGTGAATGGTCGTGCATTGGCTGCTGGTGAAGGCGCAGGTTTCGTGAAGTTCGTTGCAGATGCCAAAACTGATCGTTTATTGGGTATGCACGTGATTGGACCTGCTGCGTCTGATATCGTACACCAAGGGATGATTGCACTTGAATTTGTATCTTCAGTTGAAGATTTACAATTGATGACTTTTGGTCACCCAACTTTCTCTGAAGTGGTGCATGAGGCGGCTTTGGCGGTAGATGGTCGTGCCATCCATGCGATTCAACGCAAACGCAAATAAGTTTTAAAAAAAAGCGAAAAGGAGTGGTTTCGACCACTCCTTTTTTTTATAAATAAAAAAAGGCTTATTTTTAAATAATAAAAAGATACATTTAAATGATTTTGCTTTACACGGTTCTTAGTGTAAATTTTATACAAGATTCAATGATATAAAAACGATATACCGAATTGAATAATAATTTATTAATGCAAGAAAAGGATACATAATGAATTTGCATGAATATCAAGCTAAGGCGTTATTAAAGCAATATGGACTGCCCATTCAAGAAGGCATTTTAGTAACCACCGCAGAAGAAGCAGGCATCGCGTATAAAAAATTAGCTGGAAAGTGTGCAGTGTTAAAAGCACAAGTTCATGCAGGCGGTCGAGGTAAAGCTGGTGGTGTACAAGTGGTTAAATCTAAAGAAGAAGCCATACAAAGCGCTGAAAAACTATTGGGTCGACATTTAGTAACCTATCAAACCGATGAATTAGGTCAACCAGTAAATAGTTTGTTGGTGTGCGAGGATGTTTATCCCGTTGAAAGAGAGCTTTATTTAGGTGCTGTAATCGATCGTTCTTCAAGGCGTATTGTGTTTATGATTTCAACCGAAGGCGGTGTTGAAATTGAAAAAGTCGCCAGTGAAACTCCAGAAAAAATTATAAAAATAGAAATAGATCCGTTGCTGGGTTTATTGCCTTTTCAAGCCAAGGAAATGGGATATGCACTGCATTTAGACGACCTTCAAATTCAACAATTTTCTGAATTATTGCATAACGCTTACCGTGCTTTTATTGAAAATGACTTTGCTTTACTTGAAATTAATCCGCTGTCTATTCGTGAAAGCGGTGAAATTTTATGTGTCGATGCAAAAATTAATATCGATGCCAATGCCCTGTATCGTATTCCTGAAATTGCACATTTACGCGATACAACACAAGAAAATGAACGTGAACTCAAAGCCTCTGAACATGAATTAAATTATGTTGCCTTAGATGGCAATATTGGCTGCATGGTGAATGGGGCAGGGCTTGCCATGGCGACCATGGATATTATCCAACTTTATGGCGGTCGACCCGCAAATTTTTTAGATGTTGGGGGAGGTGCAACCAAAGAGCGTGTGATTGAAGCGTTTAAAATTATTTTAGATGATCATGCAGTGAAGGCGGTTTTGATTAATATTTTTGGTGGCATTGTCCGTTGCGACATGATTGCAGAAGCTATTATTTCCGCCATACACGAAATTCAGTTGAATATTCCTGTTGTGGTACGTTTAGAGGGCAATAATGCCGAATTGGGTGCAAAACTTTTAGATGAGTCTGAATTAGATTTAATTTCTGCCAATGGTTTAGCCGATGCGGCCGAAAAAGTGGTATTTGCTGCAAAACAACAAATCAATCATACCAAAGGAAACCAGTCATGAGTGTTCTGATTAATCGAGATACCAAGGTCTTAGTACAAGGGTTTACTGGAAAAAATGGAACATTCCATGCAGTTCAAGCACTCAATTACGGCACCAAAGTGGTTGGAGGTGTTACACCGGGTAAAGGTGGGCAAACCCATTTAGATTTACCTGTATTTAACAGCATGAAAGATGCTGTGCGAGAAACCCACGCCGATGCCTCGGTGATTTTTGTTCCTGCACCGTATGTGCTCGATTCGATTGTCGAAGCATTAGATAGCGGTGTGCAATTGGTGGTAGTGATTACCGAAGGCGTACCAACTTTAGATATGTTAAAGGCAAAGCGTTATTTAGAAACCTATGGCGGTACAGCCCGTCTCATTGGTCCGAATTGCCCCGGAATTATTACCCCCGAGCAGTGTAAAATTGGCATTATGCCTGGGCGCATTCATCAAGCTGGAAAGATTGGCATTATTTCACGCTCCGGCACATTAACCTATGAAGCCGTTGCCCAAACGACTAAATTGGGCCTTGGGCAATCAACTTGTATAGGCATTGGTGGTGATCCAATTTCGGGAATGAACCAAATTGATGCGTTAAAATTATTTCAAAATGATCCCGATACCGAAGCCATTGTTATGATTGGTGAAATTGGCGGTACAGCAGAAGAAGAAGCAGCCGAGTTTATTCAGTCTGAATTAACCAAACCTGTGGTGGGTTATATTGCTGGAGTGACAGCACCCAAAGGAAAGCGTATGGGGCATGCAGGTGCAATTATTTCTGGTGGCAAGGGAACGGCTGAAGAAAAATTTCAGGCATTTGAAAAAGCAGGAATGGCTTATACGCGTAGTCCAGCTGAAATTGGTCAAACGGTATTTAAGGTATTACAACAAGCCAGATAGCTTGATGTTTATTACTTTTAAAATTGCACTTGATGCTTTAATTCAAAAAAAGCGCAGTGGTTGGGGTATCCACTGCGCTGAATAACGAAAAGCTGAAATACACAGTTTCGTAAAAGGAGAAACGACCTTTTGATAAGTTAACCAAACGGTCTAAAAATATAATATCTTAAAGTTGACTGGCGTGGTAGGTTTTTATGTAACGATGTTGAGACTTCGTGTAAAAAAAGTGCATTTTTATATAAAAAAAAGCTCATATTTAATCAAAATATGAGCTTTTGTGTTTTTAAAAACAATTAGAAGTGAAACATGCCTAAGCCATGCTTAATTTCATCTAAAGTTGACTGAGTGATAATTTTACATTTGTCAGTTCCGGTTTTCAGAACATCCATAATATAGTCAGGGTCTTTCTCTAACTCATTACGTCGTTCACGAATTGGCGCAATAATGTCTTTTAAAACCGCTTCTAAGCGTTTTTTTACGGTTCCATCCCCCAAACCACCCCGGCGATAATGCGCTTTGAGCTCTTCAACTTCTTCTTTATTTGGGTCGAAAGCATCTAAATATGTGAAAACAACATTGCCTTCAACCTGACCTGGATCTTCAATGCGTAGATGATTTGGATCGGTATACATGGCATTAACGGCTTTTTTAATGTCTTTATCTGAGGCATTTAAAACAATGGTGTTGCCCAAAGATTTCGACATCTTGGCTTTTCCATCAAAACCAGGTAAGCGGCCAGTATTCGATAACAGCGCTTTGCATTCAGGTAAAAGATTTTGATTAATTTGTCGATTAAGACGACGTACAATTTCGTTGGTCTGTTCAATCATTGGGATTTGATCTTCACCCACAGGCACAACGGTTGCTTTAAACGCGGTAATGTCGGCAGCTTGCGCAACCGGATAACATAAGAAACCTGCCGGAATATCTCGTTCAAAACCACGCATTTGAATTTCAGATTTAATGGTCGGGTTACGCTCTAAACGTGCAACCGTAACAAAATTTAAATACAACATGGTCAATTCATTCAGTGCAGGCAAATGTGATTGCACACAAATAGTGGTTTTGCTTGGGTCAATCCCAACAGCTAAATAGTCCAGCGCAACTTCAAAAATGTTACGACGTACTTTTTCGAAATTGTCGGCATTGTCGGTCAGTGCTTGAGCATCTGCCAATAAGATATGCTGATGATGAGAATCTTGTAAGCCAACACGCGAACGCAAAGAACCCACAAAATGCCCCAAATGTAATTGTCCAGTTGGACGATCGCCAGTCAAAATAATTGGACGCTGATCTGCTGTTGTCATGGGATATCCTGAAACTTTATCAATGATCATGTAAATGAATGCGGTTATTGTACGGTATATCGTAAGAAAAAGTTCTATTCTTCACTTTAAACGACTAAATAATACAAATGCTTTGAAGTTGTTGCATACCAAGCTTAAAAATACCTTTACAATAACCATAAAATAAACGAATAAGAGGTCATTTTTATATGGCAAGTAGCCTTTTGGTTTTGCTGGATGATATTGCAACGGTATTAGATGATGTTGCTTTAATGAGTAAAACCGCTGCGAAAAAGACAGCGGGAGTGCTAGGGGATGACTTGGCCTTAAATGCTCAACAGGTAACAGGCGTGCGTGCAGATCGAGAATTGTCTGTGGTCTGGCAAGTTGCGAAAGGTTCATTGCTGAATAAATGTATTCTCGTTCCCTTGGCATTACTCATTAGCGTGATTGCGCCATGGTTGATCAATCCGTTGTTGGTTTTAGGTGGTTTGTTCTTGTGTTATGAAGGCGCCGAAAAAGTTATCCATCTGTTCATGCATAAAAAGCATCAGCCTGTAGACGATGCCGAAAATACCACGCAAGACAGTATAGATATCGATACTTACGAGAAAGATAAAGTCAAAGGGGCGATTCGTACCGATTTTATTTTATCTGCTGAAATTGTGGTGATTACTTTAGGTACCGTATCTAGCGCGCCATTAATGAATAAAATTGTGGTGATGAGCCTAATTGCCTTTATTATGACCGTGGGTGTTTATGGTTTTGTCGCATTGATTGTTAAAATTGATGATGCGGGACTGTTCTTAGTCAAGCAAGCTAAAAAATGGCAACAAAGTTTAGGGCAATTCTTATTAAGCTTTGCACCTCAATTAATGAAAACCTTGTCTGTGGTCGGTACGATTGCCATGTTCCTTGTGGGTGGTGGTATTATTAATCATGCTGTTCCGTTTGTGCACCATTTTACCGAACATACGGTGGATCAAGCACAAGTGATTCCAACAGTGGGGCAAATTTTAGGCAGTGTTGCACCTACAAGTTTAAATATGCTGATTGGTTTTGCAGCAGGGATCATTGTATTGTTGGTGGTGTCTTTATCTCAGAAGCTATTTAAAAAATAGCATAAAAGGAAGGTGTCCGATGCGTTGGAAAGGGCGTAGAGAAAGTGATAACTTAGAAGATCGTCGTGGTGGCGGGGTTAAAGCCGGTGGCATTAGTATTCTTGGGCTAGTGGTTGCCTTTGTGGCGTGGAAGTTTTTTGGTGTCGATCCGCAGCAAGCCTACCAAGTGACTAAGCAAGTCACGCAACAACAAACCCCATCGAATCAGTCTTTAGAACATCCAACGCAAGCGCAACAAGAAGCAAAACAATTTGTTTCCACCATTCAAGCCGATACCGAAGACACTTGGTCAGCAATTTTTAAAGCACATCAAATGCAATATAAAGCACCGAAATTGGTGTTATACAGTGGTGTAACGCCAACGGCATGTGGAACAGGGCAAGCGGCCATGGGCCCATTTTATTGCCCATCCGATCAAACAGTTTATTTAGACACACAATTTTTTGTTGAAATGCGCCAAGAATTAGGCATTAGTGGCAATCAGAATCACACTGAATTGTCGAGAAATGATCAGGCCGGTGATTTTGCTTTAGCTTATGTGATTGCACACGAAGTTGGGCATCATGTACAAAATTTATTCGGTATTTCTGATAAAGTGTTGAATCAACGCCGTCAGCTCAGCCAAGCTCAAGGCAATCAATTGTCCGTGCGTCAAGAGTTACAAGCAGATTGCTTTGCTGGCATTTGGGCCAAGTCGAATGATGAACGCACGCATTTTTTAGAAACGGGTGATATTGACCAAGCCATGGATGCTGCACAAAAAATCGGTGATGATTATTTGCAAAAGCGTTCTACAGGGCAAATTGTTCCAGACAGTTTTACTCATGGTACCAGTCAGCAGCGCATGACATGGTTTAAACGTGGTTTTGAGTCGGGTGATTTAAACCAATGTAATACGTTTACACAGGGTTCGGTTTAATTTTAATGAAAGTTTAAGGCCTCAATTCTAAGTGGGGATGATTTTTTTTCATTTCCTCTTGTGAATAAACGTGCCGATTTTTAATAGTTTTTATAAGGGAGCTCATGGGAAATTATTTTATTTTACAGCTTTTTACAGTTGTTTTTGCCTTATCGATTATTACGACAACGTTTAATAAGCGTATTTTAGGTTTTCCTCAGGCCATTGGCGTTCCTATTGTTTCTGCGGTATTGGTCTTTGTGCTGCAATGGGCTGCCAGCTTATTAAGCGGAAATCAATTTATTACCATTAATTTACATAATATAGAAAGCGCAGTACGTCATATCGATTTTTATGACTTCTTAATTAATGGGGTGATTTGTTTTATCCTGACCTCATCGGCATTAAAATTTAAAATTTCAGACTTAAGAAACTATTGGAAACCGATTAGCATTTTAGCCAGTATTTCATTGGTTTTATGTGCAATTCTATTCGGTGGCATGCTTTATGGATTCCAGTTTTTAATTGGCAACCCTGTGCCAATTGTGGTGCTGTTATTATTGGGCTCGGCCTTGGGTGCAACAGATCCGATTGGTGTAAAAGGCGTATTAAGTTCGGTTCGTGCGCCACATCATTTAATGGTCAAACTTGAGGGCGAATCGTTATTTAACGATGCCATGTGTATTGCCGTATTCATGACCTTGTTAAATGTGATTCAGGGTAAAAACTTTAATTTATCTGGTACCATTGAAACCTTACTCTACGAAATTGCCGTTGCTGTGCTGATTGGTTGGGGATTTGGACAATCAATTTTACGTATTTTACGCGGCAAACATGAACCAGAATCACTGATTTTAACCACAGCATTATTGGCTTGTGGATCGTATTTGGTCGCATTATTTGCCCACGCATCTGCTCCTATTGCCTGTGTGATTGGTGGCTTAGTGGTTGGCAATAAATGGAATGAAATTTTAAGTGATTATGCGATACGTGAAATCAACCATTTTTGGCACACCGTTGAAGGCATTATTAACTCCTTCTTATTTACCTTAATTGGTTTAGAATTGTTCATTCTTGACTTAAATTTCAGCATGATTTTAGGTGGAATGGTCGCATTTATTATTTTGCATATTTCACGTTTTGCCGCGAACTTTTTATCCTTTGTATTCTTCCCAAGCTTTCGCAAAAAAAGTTATAACGGCAGTTTGACCATTATTAGTTGGGGTGGAGTACGTGGTGGTATTTCTCTGGCATTAATTTTAGCGGTGGCGAACCATCCTACGTTAAGCCCGTATAGTAGTATTTTAATTGGCTATACATTTATTAGTGTATTGATGTCGGGTTTAGTCTGTGGTTTAGGTTTGCCGGCGGTTATGAATGCCTTTTACTATAATCCGAACGAAGAAACCACTGGCTTTAAAGGTTGGTATCAGCGGTTATGCCACAAGATGAATCGCACAGGGATTAAGTATATTGTTGGTGAAGATGCGCAAGGTCAAGAAACCATTTTGGTTTATAATCCCGAGCATTTGTCGGATGTGAAAGCAGATGATGGCGTTACCACATTACATGACCCAAGTAAAATTATCGAAATGAAACAATTAGAAAATCCTAATAATTTCTAGTTTACTAACCACCCAAACGGGTGGTTTTTTCTTGGCATCGTGGGGTGAATGCCAAAGAGAAATTCGATTAACTCAACAAAATTAACAGGGTCAGTACTTTCAACAGCTTCAATGAATGGTTGAAAGTATATTGATTAGCAATAAAAAACCTTTAAAGGATGATTGGTTGTTTATAGATTAATGCACAATCAATACAGGAAGCGCGGTTTTATTGAGCACTTTTTGGGAAATACTGCCTAAAATCAGCTTTGATAATCCGGTATAACCATGCGAGCCAATCACCATTAAATCGGCATTTAAATCTGTTGCTGCTTGCGTGATGGTGTCTGCAATTGAAAAACCTTCAAGCAATAAAATCTCAATAGGTAATTCACTTGTCGCATAATGGCTTTGGATTTCCGAAAGTGTTGCTAAAATTTCTTCTCGTGAGCGATCAATAAATAAGTTACTTTCGCCCGTTTGAACATATTCTCGTGCTGTAATTGGGTCGAGTTTTAAGACTTGCGCAACGGTAATTTTACTGTGTAGGGCAGTTGCAATCCCTTTAATATGGTCAAGCAATTGATGTGCTGTTGCTGTGCTATCAATGGCAACTAAAATATGTTGATAATTCATCGGAATGCCTTTGCTCATGGAGTATAGCGTCGACTATAACATTTTGAATGATTATGTAAATTACAAAATGATGAATTAAAAAAGCCTCCAATTTAGGAGGCCTTTGTATGCGCTTAAAGATATTCAACGCTTACAACTTCATATTCGACTTCACCTTGTGGCGTCACAATTTTTGCCTCATCGCCTTCGTACTTGCCTAACAAGCCACGTGCGATAGGTGAATTCACTGAAATTTTATTAATTTTAAAATCAGCTTCGTCATCACCTACAATTTTATAGGTTTTGCGCTCTTCGGTGTCTAAATTTTCGATGGTCACGGTCACGCCAAATACCACACGACCATTTTTTTCAAGCTCTTGAACATCAATGACTTGTACTGCACCAAGTTTACCTTCGATGTCTTGAATACGACCTTCGCAGAAGCCTTGTTGCTCACGCGCAGCATGATATTCTGCATTTTCTTTTAAGTCACCGTGTTCACGTGCTTCAGCAATCGCTTGAATGATACGTGGACGTTCAACAGTTTTTAACTGTTGTAATTCAGCTTCTAGGGCAATTTTGCCTTCGGGAGTCATTGGATAACGTTGCATTTTAGTCCCTCTAAATTGAATGGGAAAATAGCGTATAAAAAATAAAAATCCCGCCACCGATCAGGTGACGGGACCTATCGCTAAAGAATTAACCTGCGTGGTGTAAGTCTTGCAGGCGATATACGTCCATTGGCAATTGAATTGCAAATGCTTGGCAAACAGCTTCCGCACCATTAATTGTGGTGGTGTAATACACTTTGCCTTGTAATGCTGCACGACGAATCATTGCAGAGTCGTATTGCGCTTGCTTGCCTTCAGTTGTATTGACAATAAGGTGTATTTCACCATTTTTCAAGCGGTCAACAATATGTGGACGACCTTCTGTCACTTTATTGACATGTTCACATGCCAAACCAGCTTCATGAATCACCTTATATGTACCACCCGTTGCTACTAACTTAAAGCCAAATGCAATTAAGCGTTTTGCAATATCAACCACATGTGGCTTATCTGAATCACGCACTGACAAGAATGCATGTTTCACTTCGCCTTCGGTAGGTAAGCCTGGTAAGCGTTCGTTAGAGCCGAGTACAGCTTTATAGAATGCTTCACCAAAGGTTTTACCTACGCCCATGACTTCACCTGTAGATTTCATCTCAGGCCCAAGCATTGGGTCTACACCTTGGAATTTAGCAAATGGGAACACTGCTTCTTTTACAGAGAAGTAGGTTGGGATAATTTCTTGCATGAATCCTTGAGATTCAAGCGATTGTCCCGCCATACAACGTGCTGCAACTTTTGCTAAAGACTCACCAATACATTTTGAAACGAATGGCACAGTACGCGAAGCACGTGGATTCACTTCTAAAACGTAAACGTCGTTGCCTTTTACTGCAAACTGTACGTTCATTAAGCCCACAACGCCCAACTCTTTTGCCATAGCAATGGTTTGGCGACGCATTTCATCTTGGATTTCATCCGACAATGAATACGGTGGAATTGAACACGCTGAGTCACCTGAGTGAATACCTGCTTGTTCAATGTGCTGCATAATGCCGCCAATCACCACATTTTTACCATCAGATACGCAGTCAACGTCTACTTCAATCGCTGAATCTAAGAAGTGGTCAAGCAGTACTGGCGATTCATTTGATGCTTGAACCGCATCACGTAAATAGCGTTTTAATTCGTCATCGTTATACACGATTTCCATGGCACGACCACCCAATACATAAGATGGACGGACAACCAATGGATAACCCACTTTCGCCGCTTCTGCCATGCCTTCTTCAGCAGATTTTACAATGCTGTTGTTGGGTTGACGAAGTTGTAAACGTTGAATCATTTGTTGGAAACGTTCGCGGTCTTCAGCACGGTCAATGGCATCTGGTGATGTACCAATAATTGGCGCGCCTGCTTCTTCTAAAGCACGCGCCAATTTTAATGGGGTTTGACCGCCGTACTGAACAATAATGCCTTTTGGCTTTTCAGTACGAACAATTTCTAACACATCTTCAAGGGTAATTGGTTCGAAGTACAAACGATCTGAAGTGTCGTAGTCGGTTGAAACTGTTTCAGGATTACAGTTGACCATAATGGTTTCGTAACCGTCATCACGCATTGCAAGCGCCGCGTGTACACAGCAATAGTCAAACTCAATACCTTGACCGATACGGTTTGGACCACCACCAATCACCATAATTTTATCTTTGGCAGATGGATTGGCTTCACATTCTTCATCGTAAGTCGAGTACATGTACGCGGTGTCAGATTCAAACTCAGCCGCACAGGTATCGACACGTTTGTAAACAGGATAAACGCCCAAGTTCCAACGGTGCTTACGGAATTGCTTTTGTGAAATACCCATCAAGTTGGCAATACGTAAGTCAGATAAGCCTTTACGTTTAAAGCCACGGATATTTTCTGCGGTTAAATCGCCAAAACCTAAGGCTTTAATTTGCGCTTCAGTTTTAATGATGTCCTCAATTTGGATGAGGAACCAACGGTCAATTTTAGTCGCTTCAAAAACATCGTCTAAGCTAAAACCATGACGGAAGGCATCGGCAACGTACCAAATACGCTCAGGGCCTGGCACTTTAAGTTCTTGTAAAATCTTGTCTTTGGCATTGTCTGCGCCAAGTTCAAGTTTTTCATCGAAGCCACACACGCCCACTTCTAAGCCACGCAGCGCTTTGTGCATTGACTCTTGGAAGTTACGACCAATTGCCATCACTTCACCCACAGATTTCATCTGTGTAGTCAATACAGGTTCTGCTTGTGGGAATTTCTCGAAGTTAAAACGAGGAATTTTTGTTACCACGTAGTCAATTGCAGGTTCGAATGATGCAGGAGTTACGCCGCCTGTGATGTCATTTTTCAATTCATCTAAGGTGTAACCCACTGCTAATTTCGCAGCAATTTTTGCAATTGGGAAACCAGTTGCTTTTGATGCAAGGGCAGATGAACGTGATACACGTGGGTTCATCTCGATGATGACCATACGGCCAGTATTTGGACAAATACCAAACTGTACGTTTGAACCACCAGTTTCAACGCCAATTTCACGAAGTACCGCAACCGATGCATTACGCATTAACTGATATTCTTTATCGGTTAATGTTTGTGCAGGGGCAACAGTAATTGAGTCGCCGGTGTGAACGCCCATTGGGTCGAAGTTTTCAATCGAGCAGACAATGATACAGTTGTCGTTTTTGTCACGCACAACTTCCATTTCGTATTCTTTCCAACCAATTAACGATTCATCAATCAATAATTGTTTGGTTGGAGAAAGATCGAAACCGCGTTCACAAATTTCAATAAATTCTTCTTTGTTATAGGCAATACCACCGCCTGAACCACCCATGGTGAATGATGGACGAATGATCACAGGGAAGCCAAAACGTGCTTGAATTGCTAAAGCTTCTTCCATTGACTCGGCAATGTCAGCTTTTGGACATTCAAGCCCAATTTTACGCATAGCGATATCAAACAGTTTACGGTCTTCTGCTTTTTCAATCGCTTCTTTTGATGCACCAATCAATTCCACATTGTACTTTTCAAGTACGCCGTTGGCATCTAGCGCAAGTGCGCAGTTCAATGCAGTTTGTCCGCCCATAGTCGGTAAAACCGCATCTGGACGTTCTTTTTCAATAATTTGAGCAACGGTTTGCCAAGTGATTGGCTCGATATACGTTGCGTCCGCCATTGAAGGGTCGGTCATAATGGTGGCAGGATTTGAGTTCACCAAAATAACGCGGTAGCCTTCTTCACGAAGTGCTTTACACGCTTGCGCGCCAGAGTAGTCAAACTCGCAGGCTTGACCAATCACAATAGGGCCAGCACCAATAATTAAGATGCTTTTTATGTCCGTACGTTTAGGCATTATTCGCTCCTTAATTACTTCTTAGCGGCTTCAATAAGTTCGATGAAATGATCAAATAGTGGGGCACAGTCGTGTGGGCCTGGGCTTGCTTCAGGGTGACCTTGGAAGCTAAACGCAGGTTTATCGGTACGATGAATGCCTTGTAAGGTTTGATCGAACAACGATTTATGCGTCGCAGTTAAATTTGCAGGCAAAGTATCGGCATCGACTGCGAAACCATGGTTTTGCGAGGTGATCATCACTGTACCATCTTGGATGTTTTGTACAGGATGGTTGGCACCGTGGTGACCATGACCCATTTTGATGGTTTTAGCGCCTGATGCGAGTGCTAAAATTTGGTGACCTAAACAAATACCAAATACAGGAATATTGGTTGTTTCAACAATGGTTTTTACAGCTTCAATGGCATAGTCACATGCGGCTGGATCGCCAGGACCATTCGACAAAAATACGCCATCTGGATTTAAGGCAAGCACTTTTTCTGCTGGTGTTTGAGCAGGAACAACAGTCAATTTGCAGCCGCGATCTGCAAGCATACGCAAGATGTTGGTTTTGACACCGTAGTCGTATGCTACAACGTGAAATTTAAATTCAGGTTGGCTAAAGCCTTGGCCCAATGTCCAAGAACCTTCAGTCCATTCAAAACCTGCTGGATCGCAGCATTCTTTGGCAAGATCTAAACCATTTAAACCGCCAAAAGCACGTGCTTTTTCAATAGCTTCTTCTGCAGTAATATTTTCGCCCGCCAAAATGCAGCCATTTTGCGCGCCTTTATCACGTAAAATACGTGTCAATTTACGAGTATCAATATCGGCAATTGCGACAACATTATGCTGTTTTAGGTAATCTCCTAACGATTGCTCAGCACGGAAATTGCTATGCAATAAAGGAAGATCGCGAATAATTAAACCATTGGCCCATACTTTATGAATACGACCCGATTCAGCATCTTCTGAATTACAGCCAGTATTACCAATATGAGGATAAGTTAAAGTAACCAGTTGTTGTGCATAACTTGGATCAGTCAAGATTTCTTGATAGCCAGTCATTGCGGTATTAAAAACGACTTCACCAGTCGTTGATCCCGTAGCGCCGATAGAAATACCTTTAAAGATGGTTCCGTCTGCGAGGGCTAAAATGGCGGGGGTGCTCAAACCAAAGCTCCTGAATTTTTAAGCTGTAAAAAAACGAGTAGACAAAAAAAAAGGCGGCTGTCTAAAAAACATGCACTCCCTTCGTCTGCTCGCTCGTAACTTAAAAACGTATTGTACGCATGCAACTGCTAAAAGTCCACGCAATTTATCAAGATTCAGTGTGGATTTGCGATTATTTTTATTTTGATGAAAATGTTATTCAATTGTTAGCAAATTTTAAAAAACCGACAAAATTATGGCTAAAAAAAGGCCAGTTTGTTAGAGTGAAATAGTTATCCTTTCATCATTTTTTATTAAAGGAATTTTACTATGGTCACAAAAAAAAATCTCGAAGAACAAGCGAAACAAGCAGCAGATGAATTAGAGCAAAAGGTCAGTGAAGTTAAAGATAAAGTGCTCGACACCGCTGCAGACGTGAAAGAAAAAGTGCAAGATGTGAAAAGTCAGGCGAAAGAACAGCTTGAAGAATCGAAAGAGCAGATCAAGCAAAATATTTCAGAGCTTGAGTCTGAGGCGCAAAAAGCCAATAGTTCTTTTCAAGATCAGCTAACGCACTTAAAAGATGATTTTATTACTCGATTTAATGAAATCAAAGAAAAATTCACCTTTTCACAAGATGATCTGATTGAATTAAAAGAAGTGGTGAAAATTGAATTTGCTTCGATTGTGGATGAAATTGCCAAATTATCCAAAGAAGTTAAAGAAGATGTTTCTCAGCTTTCGGCTAAACATAAAGATCACGTGACCGAAACTTTGCAAAAAACCAAAGCCAGTGCAGTCGAGGCTTGGAATAAAGTCAAAGAAAGTGACGAAAAGAAAGATACTGAAAAAGAGAAGACCGGCGCTTAATATCTCGCCCTAATAAAAAGCGGATCATTGTGATCCGCTTTTTATTTGCTTTAAAAGAAATGCAACCAATCTCTTTTATTGTGGAAGTCTGCTTGGCGACCGCTATGCTGCATGGCATACAGTTGCTGACCTTGCGGTGTGTCTAACACTGCAGAAAGTCCAATAAACAAATCGTCCCACTTTAATTGATGGGTTTGCATAAATTTGCTTAGATCAAGTGTTACATTCAAACCGTAATGTGTGCGTTTTAACTCAAGCAGATCGATATCATTGGCCGCCAAGGGTGGCATCTGTTCAGGATAGCGATATTCTTCAAATTGATAGCTTTGCCATGCTTGAGAAGGAGATAGGTTTATTTCACGGTAATAATCTTCATCTTTAACACCAATAAACACCTCAAAACAGGTTTTTTCCCAAAGGAAATCTTGTCTTGGGTGATTTTGTGCAAGGCTTGGCCATTGAACCAATTGCAAAGGATCACGGATCCAAAAACCAACATTTAAAATAGCCGGCAATTGTTGCTCAATTGCACCGACTAAAAAAATATCGTGAAACCGATGGTACGGTTGAAGTTCGTAACTCGCCATAACGATCTGCTCGTTTAAATTAGTTTGCTAAGTGCGCGTGACGAACAAGGTTAGATAATTTTGGATTTTGCTTCGCGGCTTTTTTGTAAATTAACGCAATTTTACCAATTTTTTGAACCACTTCAGCTTGCGTTGCTTGTGCAAGTTCTTCAATTAACGCCGCACGTTCTTCGCGGTCTTCACCTGCAAATTTAATTTTAATCAGTTCGTGGTCATTTAAAGCGCGTAAGGTTTCTTCAATCACGCTTTCCGTTAAACCTTGTCCGCCTAACATTACTACTGGATTTAATGCATGCCCAATTTGACGTAAGCGCTTGCGTTCCTGAATAGATAAATTTGCCATTGTGAATAAACCTGAATTTTAAAAAGCCTAATAGTATAGCAAATATTCATTAAAAACGCAGAGATTAAACACGGCTTTTGGCTTAAAATTTAAATAAAACCACAAATGCGGCATAAATTTCGCTTGGTTTGTATCAAATTGCTTAGCAGATGTGAATCATTAAAAAAACTCATGCGATATCTGGATGAGAATACTGCAAGTTGCTTTTTTTTTGCGTACAATAGTTGATTGATGTTTTTATATTATAGATGATTATGGCAACACGCATTACCAACCAAAAACTGTCTAAAAGTAGTCGTGCGTGGATGAGAGAGCATTTAGATGATCCTTTTGTGAAAAAAGCACAAAAAGAGGGTTATCGCGCACGTGCAGCATATAAACTTCTTGAAATCCAAGAAAAATACAAGCTGATTAAACCCGGCATGACTGTGGTCGATTTAGGCGCAGCACCAGGAAGTTGGTCACAAATTGCAGGTAAATTGGTCGGAAGTAATGGACTTGTGATTGCATCTGATATTTTGGAAATGGATGCTTTGCCTGATGTAACCTTTTTGCAAGGTGACTTTCGTGAAGAAGAAGTCTTTGAAAAATTGTTAAATATTTTAAATGGACGCGAAGTAGACATTGTAATTTCAGATATGGCCCCCAATACATCAGGTAATAGGGCTGTTGATCAACCTCGACAAATCTATTTATGTGAGCTTGCATTAGATTTTGCGCAAAAGGTTTTAGGACCTCAAGGGCAATTTGTCGTCAAAGTGTTCCAAGGAACAGGATTTGACGAATTCCGTAAACAGGTTGTAGATGGTTTTGATGTACTCAAAACAATTAAACCTGCTGCATCTCGTGCACGTTCAAAAGAGGTTTTTCTGATTGGACAAGGTCGGAAAAAAGCACTGCGATAAAAAAGTTGACTTGCCAATGCATTAAAAATTGTGCATTTTGTACAATTTGAGTACATTGAGTACTAACTTGTAGTTAAATAATAGATCATGTTGAACAGGCATGATTACATTAGATTGATATGGGAATAAAGCTTTGAGCGATCTCTTCAAAAACGCCGTTTTGTGGCTTGTGATACTTGGGGTGCTGATTTTAATATTCAGCAATATCAGTGATCACAATAAACCATCGCAAATGAACTACTCAGAGTTTGTTTCGGCGGTGAATGCGGGCCAAATTAAGCAAGTCACGATTGATGGCGAAAGAAT
Source organism: Acinetobacter sp. MD2(2019) (assembly GCF_035615615.1). Lineage (NCBI taxonomy): Bacteria > Pseudomonadati > Pseudomonadota > Gammaproteobacteria > Moraxellales > Moraxellaceae > Acinetobacter > Acinetobacter sp. MD2(2019). The sequence goes on from NZ_VTDU01000006.1 coordinate 78,290, forward strand.
CCTTGGCGAGAAAAAGAACGGTTCAGATTTTGAAAGTATTCGCCCTGCGGTGCAAGACCCTGAACTTATGCCAAACTTAATCAAGAACAATGTAGTTGTGGAAGGTACAGCACCACAACGCCAAGGTGTCTTGATGCAATTACTCATTGCAAGTTTCCCAGTCTTGCTCATCATTTTATTGTTTATGTTCTTTATGCGTAACATGGGCGGTGGAGCAGGTGGTAAAAACGGCCCAATGAGCTTTGGTAAATCAAAAGCGAAAATGCTTTCTGAAGACCAAATTAAAATTACATTTGCTGACGTTGCAGGTTGTGACGAGGCAAAACAAGAAGTGGTCGAAATCGTTGATTTCTTAAAAGACCCGGCTAAATTTAAGCGTTTAGGTGCATCTATTCCTAAAGGCGTATTGATGGTGGGTCCTCCAGGTACAGGTAAAACCTTACTTGCGAAGGCCATTGCTGGTGAAGCAAAAGTTCCATTCTTTAGTATTTCTGGTTCAGACTTTGTTGAAATGTTCGTAGGTGTCGGTGCTTCACGTGTTCGTGACATGTTTGAACAAGCCAAACGCCATGCGCCATGTATTATCTTCATCGATGAAATTGATGCTGTTGGTCGTCATCGTGGTTCAGGTACAGGCGGCGGTCATGATGAGCGTGAGCAAACACTAAACCAAATGTTGGTTGAAATGGATGGTTTTGAAGGCAATGAAGGTATTATTGTAATTGCTGCGACAAACCGTGCTGATGTACTCGATAAAGCATTGTTACGTCCGGGACGTTTCGACCGTCAAGTCATGGTTGGTTTACCAGACATTAATGGCCGTGAACAAATCTTAAATGTGCATTTGAAAAAACTACCTTCGGTGACAGGGGTAGATTTAAAAGTGCTGGCACGTGGTACGCCTGGTTTTTCGGGTGCGCAATTGGCCAACCTTGTTAACGAAGCTGCATTGTTTGCTGCGCGCCGTAATAAAAATACGGTTGATATGCATGACTTTGAAGATGCAAAAGACAAGATTTATATGGGTCCTGAGCGTAAATCGATGATGATTCGTGATGAGGAACGTCGTGCAACGGCTTATCATGAATCTGGTCATGCCATAGTTGCTGAAATTTTGCCGGGAACAGACCCAGTACATAAAGTTACCATTATGCCGCGTGGTTGGGCATTGGGCGTGACTTGGCAGTTGCCTGAACAAGACCAAATTAGTAACTATAAGCACAAAATGCTGAATGAAATTTCGATTTTGTTTGGTGGTCGTATTGCTGAAGAAATTTTCATTAACCAGCAATCTACTGGTGCATCGAATGACTTTGAACGTGCGACCAAAATTGCTCGAGCGATGGTTACCAAATACGGTATGTCCGATCGTTTAGGCGTCATGGTTTATGAAGATGAAAACCAAAATGGTTTCTTCGGTAATGTGGGTAGTCGTACCATTTCTGAGGCAACACAACAGCAAGTTGACCAAGAAGTGCGCCGTATTCTAGATGAGCAATATAAAGTGGCATGGGATATTCTTGAAAATAACAAGGATAAAGCACATGTTATGGTTAAAGCTTTAATGGATTGGGAAACGATTGATCGTGAGCAAGTGTTAGATATTATGGAAGGTCGTGAACCACGCCCACCAAAAGTCTATGTTGCTGAAAATCCGATTGTAGATTTAGAACCACCGAAAGATGGCCCATCTACACCGCCACCATTGCCTGCAATGAGCTAAAATAAAGAGTCACCACAAGGTGGCTCTTTTTTATCGTATCTATAGATTTGGAAATCAAACATGCAATTAAAGAACCTTCCACAACAACAGTTAAAATGTGGAAATCAGTTTCTAGATTTGTCCAAGCCTCAGGTAATGGGGATTCTAAATGTCACCCCCGATTCGTTTAGTGATGGTGGCAAATATCACCATGTAGATATTGCAATTCAACATGCCGAGCAAATGATTGCGGATGGCGCCAGTATTATCGATATTGGTGGAGAATCTACTCGTCCTGGTGCAGCGACAGTTTCTTTGGAAGATGAGTTAGAGCGTGTTATACCTGTCGTTGAAGCATTGGCAAATCATGATGTGATATTGTCGGTAGATACCAGTCAGCCTGAAGTGATCAAACACGCGGTACAAGCGGGTGCGCATATTTGGAATGATGTCCGTGCTTTAAGCCGTGATGGTGCTTTAGCGATGGCTGTACAGTTAAAAATACCTGTGGTGCTAATGCACATGCGTGGTGAGCCGACCACGATGAATCAATTGGCATGTTATCAACATGTGACCAATGAAGTTTTAATTGAACTAAAACAGAGAATAGATTGTGCTTTGCAGGTTGGGGTGTTGTCTGAAAATATTGTGATTGATCCTGGTTTTGGTTTTGCCAAAAATACGGCACATAATTTACAGTTATTAAACGAGTTGTGGCAATTGCAGCAATTGGGTTATCCGATACTATCGGGGCTTTCGCGCAAACGTTTTATTGGTGCAGTAACAGAGCAGAGTGAAGCTGTAGATCGAATTTCAGGAAGTGTTGCAGGGCATTTGTTGTCAATTCAGCAAGGGGCTAGCATTGTGCGTACACATGATGTTCGTGCAACCGTGGATGCTATTCGCGTTTGGCAAGAAGCTCAAGATTGGCGCGCGTGGTGTTAATGGTGTGTAATAGATTGTTTCAGTAACAATATTTGAGAGTATGCAAAGAAAAGTGAGTCTACTCATACACTATACTGAACGAAAATGAGTGAAGGGCAAATAATTTGAATTATAAAGGATTGGAGTGTTTTTATTGGGTTGTTCGGCTTAATAGTTTTAATAAGGCTGCGTTAAAGTTAAATCTGACACAATCCGCTATATCACAACGGATTGCCTCAATTGAAAGAGAATTAGCTGTTCGGTTGCTCGAGCGTACATCTAGAACAATTCAAGTCACAGACTCTGGCCAAGTTGCATTTCAATATGCAGAGAAAATTATTGAATTAAATCATCAATTATTAGAAGAAGTTTCGAAGAAATCTGCGATTGAAACAACAATTCGCTTAGGTGTTGCTGAAACGATTGTGCATTCTTGGTTGGTTAATTTTATTGAAAAAGTGTATGAAGAGTTTCCTCATGTCACCATTGATATTATTGTGAATGTCACGCCTGTTTTAAAAGAAGCCATAAAAACTGGTGAATTAGACATGGTTTTTATGCTTGATATTGGTTGTGATTTTGATTGTATTGAAATTCCTTTATGCCATTATGACCATGCTTTATTAATTTCGCCCCGATTGGCAAAACGTTTTGCTTCAGGATTTTTCTCATTTCAAGATTTAACACGTAATACGATTATTACATACCCTAAAAACACATATCCATATCTTGATTTAAAACAGCAACTTAATCGTCTTAGAGTACATGAACCCAAAACAATTACCAGTTATTCTTTAGCAACACTTGTAAAAATGACAGAAGAGGGTATGGGGGTGGGTATTATCCCTTATTTTTCAGTTTTGAAAGAATTAAGAGAAAAAAGGCTCTTGATTTTACCTACGGATATACCCTTACGTCCTTATCAATTTTCTTGTGTATATACAGATGGCCGTGATGAAATGATAAAGCAACGACTGGCGGATCTAGCGGTAGCTACTGCCAAAGAATGTGTTTGGAAATTAAAACAGCAATTTAGTCACGAGGATTTTATTTTTAGACCGTAAAGCTAAAAGAGATAATCAAAATGTTGCACAGTTTCGATGATGCTTGCACGATAACAAAACACTTTTTGCACCTAGAATATGCAGTTAAAAATGACTACTGTATTAATAAATTAGAAACACTAATTAATATAAATAAGAATAATTAATATATTTTTTCATGGAAAAAATGCAAATTAAAACAATATCTTAGGTTTTGGTGTTTTGTGCGGTTATTAATTGTTCTATTGCCGATGTTGTGTTTAATTATTTGAACGGCACGATCTTTTTGATGAAGTAGTTAAAAAAATTGAAGCTTGAATAATCACGATGCTGGATTTTTATCTAATGAATGGGGTGATATATGACCAAAACTGGTAAGCAAGGTTTTTTTAGTGAACGACAATGGTCCATTGTTGCTTCAATTTTTCTTATGGCAACCTCCGCTATGGGGCCGGGTTTTTTGACACAAACTGCAACATTTACAGTGAAAATGGGTGCTGCATTCGGGTTTGGCATTTTGCTGTCAATTCTAATTGATTACGTCGTACAACAAAATATTTGGAGAGTCGTCACGCTCACGCAAATGCGAGCACCAGAAGTTGCAAATGCCGCTCTACCAGGCAGTGGTTATGTGCTTGCCACAATGGTAATTTTTGGTGGGTTCTTTTTTAATATTGGTAATATTGCTGGTGCAGCCCTTGGGTTAAATGCCTTATTTGGCCTAGATACGAAATGGGGTGGTGTAATTAGTGGTGCGATTGCAATTTTAATTTTTGCTTCACGAAAAGCCAGTTTGGTTGTAGATAAAAGTATGATTATTCTAGGAATTTTAAAAATCATATTGGTTATTATAGTGGCCGTTATTGTCGCACCACCTGTTGCAGATGCATTTCATCAAACAATTTTACCGAGTCATGTTGATTTCGCAAGCATTACCACGATTGTTGGTGGAACAGTGGGGGGATACATCTGTTATGCGGGCGCACATCGATTATTAGATAAAGGTACAGTTGGACCTGAACATATTCAAGAGGTATCTAAAGCGGCAACTAAAGGCATTCTTGTCGTTGGTGTCATGCGTTATATTTTATTTTTGGCGATTTTAGGTGTTGTTGTGAGCGGTGCAACGATTGATTTGGCAAGTAAAAATGCTAATCCAGCGGCACAAGCTTTTCAATATGCAGCAGGTACTTTTGGGTTTAAGTTATTTGGACTCATTTTCTGGGCTGCTGGTATTAGTAGTTCTATTGGTGCTGCCTATACATCAGTAACTTTCTTTAGTGCATTTAAAAAAGATATTACCCTGAAACAACGCAATGTGTGCACTATTATTTTTATTGCTGCAGCACTTCTATTGTTTGTCATTTTAGGCGCGACTCCTGCAAGTTTATTGGTTTTTGTTGGAGGATTAAATGGATTAGTCTTACCGATAGGTTTGACTATATTTGTTTATGTTGGAGCGTGTCGAAAAGATTTACTGGGTAATTATGCGTATCCAAAATGGCTCACCATCTTAGGTGTACTGACTTGTATCTTAACTTGGTACATGGGTTACGTATCATTCACAACCATTTTTAATTATTTAAAAGCATTATAAGGATATAAGTCGTGCAGATTGATTTAAATAGTGATCTTGGCGAAAGTTTTGGATCTTGGAAAATGGGCAATGATGCAGCAATTTTACCTATTGTAAGTAGTGCGAATATTGCTTGTGGTTTTCATGCTGGTGATCCTGCTGGTATTTTGACTACCTTAAAAAAGGCAGTGCAATTTAAGGTATGCGTTGGCGCACATGTGTCTTATCCAGACTTGGTTGGATTTGGGCGAAGAAATATGGATTTATCTTATGATGAATTATACGCTGATGTGTTGTATCAAATCGCAGCCTTAGATGGAATGGCAAGAAGCGTTGGAACAACAGTGAAATATGTGAAACCACATGGGGCACTGTATAACACCATTGCACACAATTTAGATCAGGCTCAAGCTGTGATTGATGCTGTACAAGCATTTAATCCTCAACTTGCTTTGGTTGGATTGGCAGGTTCTCCCTTAATACAATTTGCAAAAGATCAAGGCTTAAACGTAATTTCTGAAGCATTTGCTGATCGTGCGTATCATCAAGATGGTTCTTTGGTCTCTCGGCGTTTAGAGGGTGCTGTGTTACATGATTCTGATTGGGTTGCTCGGCGTGTTGTTTCCATGATTCAACATGGTGGTGTTGAGTCTATCGATGGTGTCTTTACCAAGATACAAGCCGATAGCATTTGTTTGCATGGAGATACCGCAGGTGCATTATTGATGGCTCAGCGTATTCAAGCAGAATTAAATGCACACCAAATTGTTGTACGCTCTTGTCTTGATTAAATAAAAAATAGGCTAATAAAATGTTAAAACAAATGTATCAGGCGACAGCAGAACAGCTTGAAGCTGCGCAACATGCAAGAATGAAAATACGCCAAGGCTACGATCTTCCTACTGCGGGTATGGCTGCAGGATTAACACAAGTGAATATGATTAGTTTACCTCAGTCGTGGGCGTGGGATTTTTTACTGTATGCGCAGCGTAATCCACAAAGTTGTCCAGTTCTAGAGGTGATTGAACAAGGTCAAATTCACTCTAGATTGGGATCTGGTATCGATATTCGAACAGATTTTCCAAAATACCGCATCTGGCAAGATGGTGAATGTACAGATGAAATAACAGATGCAACTGAAGTTTGGGATCAACATCCTGATTTGGTGACATTCTTAATTGGTTGTAGTTTTTCTTTTGAAACTGCACTTATTGATGCAGGAATAGAAATACGTCATATTCAAGATCAAAGAAATGTCCCGATGTATTTAACGAATATTCCTTGTCAGTCTGCAGGCCGTATTTCTGGTAATTTAGTCGTTTCTATGCGTCCAATTGCTGCCTCGAGAGTTTCTGATGCTGTTCAAATTACCGCAAAAGTCCCTCAAGTACATGGCGCGCCCGTCCATATCGGAGCACCGCATTTAATTGGAATTCAAGATATTTTTAAACCAGATTTTGGCGATGCACCCAGAATACTTGAAGATGAAATTCCAGTTTTTTGGGCATGTGGAGTTACACCGCAGGCTGCTGTGATGAACTCTAAAATTCCTTTTGCGATTAGTCATGCACCAGGGCACATGTTAATTACTGATATCCCAGATCGGGAATGGATGAAATAGGATTAACTATGCGTTTTTTACCAGTTAATTTAGACAGTTTTTTAATTGAGCTTAGTGATCTTAAAGAGACCATGCTGCTATTTCGTCATTTACAAGCCAGTAACCATATGGCAATTGTTGATATGATTCCAGCAGCAAAAACCATTTTAGTGCAATTTAATCCGATGATTTTTGCAAAAGAAGCTTTAATTGACTGGATTACACAACAAAAGTTAGATTCAGAGGTTGTTGTTGATGGTAGAGAAATTATTCTAGATGTTCATTACGATGGCGAAGATTTAGATTCTGTTGCTGAACGAATAGGCTTATTCAGGAAAGAACTGGTTCATCGACATACTGAAAAAGACTGGCAGGTGGCATTTATTGGTTTTGCACCTGGTTTTGGTTATTTAGTCCGTTCAGATTTACCTTTTGGTAGTGTGCCAAGACTAGATTCTCCTCGTAAAAAAATCCCAGCAGGTTCAGTTGGGTTAGCTGGTGAATATAGCGGTGTTTATCCCAAGGAAAGCCCTGGCGGTTGGCAGTTAATTGGCCGGACTCAAGCACAAATGTGGGATGTGAATCGTGAATCGCCAGCACTTTTGATGCCGGGTAATCGAATTGTTTTTTGTGATAAAACATCCAATCCTGTCTCTGTGAGTGTTTTAAAAACATTATCTAAAGCAAATGAGATAGAGCCACAATCGACTCCAGTATTGGAAGTTTTAAAGTCGGGGATGCAAACTTTGTTGCAAGATGCTGGGCGATTAAAGCAATTTTCACTCGGTGTTGGTATCGGTGGGGCTTTAGATCAATCTGCAATGCACGATGCAAATTTTTGTGTTGGAAATCCAGCTCACGCAGCTGTACTGGAAATTTTAAATGGCGGCTTCTCTGTAAGGATTTTAAAACCCACGGTGATTGCTATTACAGGTGCAAAAAGTCAGATTCAGGTCAATTATGCAGACAATAGTAAAGCAACTTTACCTTCTGCAACTGCAATTGCATTAGATACTGGAGATAAATTGCATATTTTACCTCCAACTCATGGATTGCGTAATTATTTAGCGATTCGGGGAGGAATTGAAGCCGAGTCTATTTTAGGAAGCAAAGGCTTTGATACGCTTGCTGAATTAGGCACACCGCCCTTAAAAAGTACAGATCGATTATATGCTGCCAATATGCCAGTTCAAGCTGTTGCAGTACCAAACAGTACATTGCCTGAGTTACCTAAAATAGGTGATGTTGTGGAATTGGATATTATTCTTGGTCCTAGAACTGATTGGTTTGATGAACAAAGCCTAGACTCCTTATTTAATCAGACATGGGAAGTGAGTAATGAAATTAATCGTATTGGGCTGCGATTAAAAGGGGAAAAGCCATTACAGCGCTTTATACAACATGAATTGCCTAGTGAGGGAACCTGTATAGGTGCATTACAAGTGCCACCAAATGGTCAACCTGTTTTATTTATGAATGATCATCCATTAACAGGTGGTTATCCTGTGATTGCTGCTGTTGCAAATTATCATCTAGATTTAGTCGCTCAGATTCCAGCAGGATGCTCAATACGATTTAAACAAATTTCGGTTTTTATGGATCAGTCATTATGAAAACAGTACAGCATAAAGTACTTATTGCAAACCGTGGTGAAATTGCAGTTCGCATTATTCAGGCGTGTAAAGATTTGTCTATAGCATCAATTGCAATTTATGCTGATGAAGATTTACAAAGTATGCACACCCAATTAGCAGATGAAGCATGGGCATTAAATGGTTTAACAGCCAAAGAAACCTATTTAAATATTGAAAAAATTATTCAAATTGCTCAAAAATCCGGTGCAACAATGCTGCATCCAGGTTATGGTTTTTTGTCTGAACGTGCTGAGTTTGCACAAGCGGTTTTAGATGCAGGATTAATTTGGATTGGACCTAGTCCACAAAGTATTCAGCAATTGGGAGATAAAATTGAAGCCAGAAAGCTGGCTGAAAAAGTCGGTGCACCTTTGGTTAAAGGAACATCAGAACCGCTAAAAAATGCTAAAGAGGCATATGCTTTTGCCATTGAACATGGTCTACCGATTGCGATTAAAGCTGCTTTTGGTGGTGGTGGGCGAGGGCTCAAAGTTGTATGGAAGATTGACGAGGTAGAGCAGATGTATGAATCTGCTGTACGTGAAGCTACTAGTGCATTTGGACGCGGCGAATGTTTTGTTGAACAATACTTAGATCGACCAAGACATTTAGAGGCTCAGGTTATTGCTGATCAACATGGTCAAGTTGTTGTGGTGGGTACACGAGATTGTTCACTACAAAGACGTAATCAGAAATTGGTAGAGGAAGCACCAGCACCATTCATCAGTGATGTAATTGAGCAACAAATGGTTGAGTCGGCAAAAAACATTTGTCGCGAAGCAAAATATGTAGGCGCGGGTACAGTTGAATACTTGTTAAGTAGAGATGGTAAACTTTCTTTTTTAGAGGTGAACACTCGTTTACAAGTAGAGCATCCTGTTACAGAGCAAACCTCAGGTATCGATTTAGTTGTAGAGCAAATTTCTATTGCATTAGGCCATCCACTATCTATTCATAGCACACCAAAGCCCCAAGGACACGCAATTGAGTTTCGAATTAATGCTGAAGACCCAGCCCGTGGCTTTATTCCTGCTTTTGGACAAATTACTCAATTAACCCTTCCTTCTGGAATTGGTGTGAGACTAGATACCGGTATTGAGAGTCAGAGTATTATTTCAAGCCATTTTGATTCATTAATGGCTAAGTTAATTGTCACAGGCCCAACACGAGCTATTGCAATTCAAAGGGCAAAACGTGCTTTAGCACATTTTAGAATTGAAGGTTTAGCTTCTGTTTTACCCTTTCATCGAACCATTATCGAGCATCCTGATTTTTGTGAAGACTTTGTCGTTCATACACGTTGGATTGAGCAAGATTTAGACGCTAATTTTGAACCATTTACTCGTAGTAAATATGATCAAACACGTAAATTACAGCGTTGGCCAATTGAAATTGATGGCAAGTTGCATGAAGTGGGTTTACCTGAGGAATTACTACGTTTTACGACTAATTCAAACTTAAGTGACACCATTGAGGCAGAAGCAATAGTTAATGAGAATGACCTAATGGCACCTATGAATGGTGTTGTTAGCAAATGGACAGTTAGTGAAAATCAGCATGTTGAAGAAGGTGAATCTATTGGAATTATGGAGGCGATGAAAATGGAAGTCCCAATTTATGCACATAAAACTGGAAAAATTTCAAGGCTTGCTGAATTAGGTAAAAATATTAGTGCCGATACTAAAATTGCAGAGATTCAGTCTTAATAATACTAATCAGGCATTGTGAATGAAATGCCTATTCTTTTTATTATGATTTTTTAAAGCTAGAATAAGTTAGAGACGCTCCAAAATGCCGCTGCATGTCATTACCCTTGAACCCTAAAGTTCAAGGTGGACACGACGCATACTTGCTGGGTTTCCTACTCGGGGTAGGCATACACTCTAAATATACAGAACGTAATCCTTAAGTGTTGATATCGGCTCAGGGGAATTAGACCGGCTGGCGAACATCTTAGAGACTCAAATTAGTATAGCCAATATCACGACTAATGCAAACGGGTGATGCTTGGCTATGTTGTGTAAGTGTTGATGATTTATGCAAAAGAATATGATTGTGCATAAATTATGTTACAGATTATACAATCTCTTTAACGTCTTCTAAAATGGCACTCAAAATACGCTCGCAATGGGCATATTCTTGTAACGATTTATTTAATGCCAAAACCTCTTGCATTAACTCTAACGCAACCATAATCACCAATTTGTTGTGCTCGACTCTTGGCGCATTGCGGCGGAATTCTTGAAACTTATCGTTTAATAATTCTGCTGCTTTTTCAAGATCGGCTTTTTTTTCAGGTGTGGTCGATAAACGAAAAACTTGTTCGATTAAGCGAACCTCAACAGTCACAACATCACTCATGCTGATCCTTCCTCATTTGTTTCTGTAGGGTGAGCCAATTGCTGAATTTCTTGGGCATGATGATCTTGCTCGGTGCCTAAAGTTGAGAGGCGCTGAATAATCGCTTCAACTTTAGATTTCGCATGTTCATTCTTCTGCATTAAACGTTCACGCTCTTGTTTCAGTTCTGCAAGCTCTTGCTGAATATGGCGCTGATCATTGAGCAACTTTTCTTTGGCAACACGAAGTTCATTACGCTCGTTTAAAATTTCTTGGAAGCGATTTTTTAAATCGGTACAACTTTTTTCTAAACGATTATAACGATTGGCCAACGTGGTGGCATCGTTATTGAGTTGCTTATGTTTGCCTTCTAAAAGGGCAAACTTTTCTTGCTCGCGTTGTATTTCAGCATTTTTACTGCCAATAGTGGCATTTTTTTGCTCAATTTGAGCATGGAATTGCGCTTCAGATTGCGTTTGATTGGCAACCAAAGTGCTATTTTCGCTTTCTAAATGGTTCAAGCGTGATTTTAAGGTGGTGATATGCACCTGAAGGCGCTTTAATTCTTCTAACATAACAAGGTCGCACAGTATTGCAAACAAAGGTAATATATATGCAGTATAGAGATTGGATAAACGAATGCAAGACGATATTTCAGGTTGGTTGGAATGGGAACAACAATTTTCAAAGATTGAAGAGATTTCAAGCCCGAGTGAGTTACATGGGCTGCTCACAGGTATTGTTTGTGTGACTGAACCGCCAAGTGAGCAGGAATGGCAACACATTTTAGATACACTGGGTGTTCCTTATTTAGCCGATGACGCCTTAGAAACTTTGGTTACAGAAACAGAAGATGTCGCACATGCGTTATCTGAAGATGAACTGGACTATTTACCGATGTTACCCGATGACGAACATCCACTGCGTGAGCGAGTACAAGCGTTAGCAGATTGGTGTGCAGGTGTTGTATTGGGCTTTGGCTTAGCATCAGGACATATTCGTCAAGATGAAGTTGAGCAAATTAATCATTTACAAGATGTTGCCGCCGTTGAATTTGACGATTCTGATGATGATGAGGAAGGTGAAAATGGCTATTTCGAGCTTTATGAGTTCGTGCGCTTAATTCCAGTGAGTTTGGCTGTTGGACGTAAAAAAATTGCAGTGAGCGAAAGTTCATTGTTAAAAAATTACCAAGAACATGCTGAAGCTGACACGGAACACAGTGCAGCAAGCATTGTCGAAATGTTTACCCCAAATCGCCCAAGTTAAAATTTAAAGTGCCATCTCTCAATGCGTTGGGAGATGGTGACTTACAGCTTAAAACCGAATAGACGTTGTTTACAGCCGCTTTATTTTTTATCCTGTGACAAGAAATAAAGCGACTGTATGCAAACACGAATGATGATAAAAGAAGCCAATCATGACATTAACTCAAATTGATTTTCAGCAGCGCCGAACTGAACTTGCAGAAAAAATGGGGCCACATAGCATTATGTTGATTGCCACCAGTCCAGTGGTTTATCGCAATCGTGATGCAGACTATAAATTTCGTGCCGATAGTCATTTTTACTACCTGACTGGTTTTGCTGAACCTGAAGCGGTTGCTGTGATTGAAACTTTTGAGTCGGCAGATGAATATAGTTATAGCTTGTTTTGCCGTGAACGTGATCCAGAAATGGAAATTTGGAATGGTTATCGTGCTGGCATTGATGGTGCCATTGAAGATTACGATGCCGATGAAGCTTATGCCATAGATTTATTAGATGAAGAAATTATCGAAAAATTACAGCATAAACAAAAACTATATTATCGAATCGGACACGATGCAGCCTTTGATACTCGGGTGAATACGTGGTTAAAAACGGCCGAAAATGCACAGAGAAAAGGCGCGGTTTCACCCTCACAAGTGCTGCAGCTTGAGCGCATTTTAGATGAAATGCGGGTGATTAAATCTGAGCAAGAACTTGAGTTAATGCAAATTGCGGCCAATATTAGTGCCGAAGCGCATACGCGCGCCATGCAAAAAGTTCGCCCGAATATGATGGAATATGCCTTAGAAGCAGAATTAAATTATATTTTTGGTCAAAATGGCTGTGTGCCTGCCTATAACAGCATTGTCGGTGGCGGTGAAAACGCCTGTATTTTACATTATGTCGAAAACAATCAACCGTTAAACTCAGGCGATTTGGTGTTAATTGATGCGGCTTGTGAATATCAACATTACGCGTCAGATATCACCCGTACTTTCCCTGTGAATGGTAAATTTTCGGAAGCCCAAAAAGCACTGTATAACGTGGTCTTAAAAGCGCAATACGCTGCGATTGATGCAGTGCAATTGGGCAACCGCTACAACGAACCACATAAAGTTGCCGTTAAAATTTTAACGCAAGGTTTACTCGATTTAGGTTTGTTAAAAGGCGAATTAGACGCGCTGATTGCAGCAGAGGCCTATCATCCATTTTATATGCATGGCACAGGTCATTGGTTAGGTATGGACGTGCATGATGTGGGTGCTTACAAAATGGATGCAGAATCTCGGTTGTTTGAAGAAGGCATGGTGATCACCATCGAACCGGGCTTATATATTTCTGCTCAAGATGAAAGCGTAGATGAAAAATGGCGCGGCATTGGCATTCGCATTGAAGATGACGTGGTGGTGACCAAAAATGGGCCACGTGTTTTAACCGCCAATGTGGTTAAAACGATTGAAGACATTGAAGCTTTAATGGCACAGTCAGCACACTCGCCAAATGCTTAAGGAGGCATGAACATGCAACAACCTGTAATTATTGTTGGCGGTGGAATGGTCGGTTTAAGTTTGGCATTAATGCTTGCCAAGGCGAAAATTGCAGTCAAACTTTTAGAAGCCATTCGTTATCCTGAATATCAAGATACAAACAGCATTCCATATCATTCAAGTTTTGATGCACGTAATAGCGCCTTGTCGCGTCGAAGCGTGCAAATTTATCAGCATTTAGGTATTTGGGATGCATTACAGCAACATGCGACGCCCATTTTGCAAGTGCATATTACCGAACAAGGCAGTTTTGGTAAGGCCAGATTAATTGCCGAACAAGAGCAGGTCGAAAGCTTTGGGCAGGTGATTGAAAATGCGTGGTTAGGGCGCGTGTTGCTTCAGCAAGTTCATCAACAACCTTTAATTGAATTGATTGATGGCGTTACCGTTACAAAGCTGACTCAAGATGATGCGCAGGTTTATATCGAAGCGGAGCGCAATCAAGAACAGTTAACACTCCGTAGTCAGTTATTAATTGCCGCAGATGGCCGCGATTCATTCTGCCGTAAAGCATTGGGTGTTGGGGTTGATGAGCACGATTACCAACAAATGGCGATTGTGACCACAGTGCAAACCTCAAAACCACATCAACATGTCGGGTTTGAGCGCTTTAGTCCACTTGGGCCATTGGCTTTGTTGCCTTTACCCGGCGAATATCGCCGTTCTGTGGTTTGGCCGGTAACAAAGGGCACCGAACAAGAATGGTTGGGCGCTGAAAATGACCAGCATTTCTTAGATGCGCTACAACAGACGTTTGGTGACCGTGCCGGTCGCTTTGAAAAAACCGGTCAGCGGTTTTGTTTTCCATTGGCACAAGTACTGGCGCATCGACAAGCCGTTGGACGTGTGGTGCTGATGGGAAATGCCGCACATACCTTGCATCCTGTTGCAGGGCAAGGCTTTAATTTGTGTTTACGTGATGCCGATGTATTGTTGCGTTTTTTAACTCAACAGCAGTCAATCTCTGATGATTTGGGGCAGCCTGAAATTTTAACTGCCTATGAAAAAGCCCGCTTGCCAGATCAACAACGGGTGATTAAATTCTGTGATGGTGTGGTACGCGGCTTTAGTAACAATAATCCATTATTAAAAATAGTGCGTAATACAGGCTTGCTTGCTTTTGATTTTATTCCCGGAATTAAACCGTTTGTGGCCAATTATGCGATGGGGTTAAAAGCATGACCAAAATGCACGATGTTGTCATTGTTGGCGGTGGTTTAGTCGGTGGCTTAACAGCGCTGTTACTGGCCAAAGGCGGTGTACAAGCCGTTGTATTAGATGCCGCACCCGTTTTAGATGCAGAAAAAGTACTAGCGACACCGAACCCACGTGTTCTTGCCCTCAGCCAAGCCACCATTCATTTGCTTGAACAGGTGGGTGTTTGGGACAAACTTGCACGGCATATGCCCTATACTGGAATGCAGGTTTATAACCAAAATGGTTATGGCGAGATTGTTTTTGGGCAAGCAAGTGAACGATCACCGATTCGTGAACAATGGCTCGGTTCGATGGTTGAGCCAAGTATTTTAAATTTGGCGATTCAGCAGCAGTTACAAGCACAGTTGCAAGATTATCGTACGCAAGCCAAAGTCACGCGTATTGAACAAACACCGCAAGGTTGGCGTATTGATTTAGCCAATGGCGAACGCTTACAGACCAAACTTGTGATTGGTGCAGACGGTGCCAATTCTTTTGTGCGTGAACAAGCCATGATTGATTTAGATGTGCTTGATTATCAACAAATTGCTATGAGCTGTGCCATTCGCACCACGCAGCCGCATCAACATGTGGCGCGGCAAATCTTCTTGCCGACGGGGCCGCTGGCTTATCTGCCAATGGTAAGTTTAGATGAGCAGAGCCAAGGGCATTGGCAGTCGATTGTGTGGAGCTTACCGAGCGATTTTGCCGAAGAATATGCTGCGCTTGACGATAAATCCTTTATGCATTTGTTGACGCAATCTAGTTTGCATATGTTAGGTGAAGTCACGGCCGTCGCATCACGCGCACACTTTCCATTAAAAGCCCGCGCTGCGGTGCATTATGTCAAAGACGGCTTAGCTTTGGTGGGCGATGCGGCACATGTAATTCATCCATTGGCAGGTCAAGGTGTAAATATTGGTTGTTTAGATGCGGCAGTGTTGTGCGATGTTTTATTGCAAGATTTAGCGCGGGGTAGTTGGGCGCATATTCAAACCTTACGCCGTTACGAACATTCGCGTAAAGGGCAAAACCAAGCCATGATGCATAGCATGTCCATGATTGGTTGGTTAGAAAAAACAACATTGACACCGGTGGTTTGGGCACGTAATCAAGGCTTAAAATGGGTTGAGCAAACGCCATTGTTTAAAGACCTATTTATGCAACAAGCGAATGGTTTGGCGCAGTTAAAATCGACACGGTATGCCAAAGGACGTGCAGTTGATTAAAAAAGCGATGAAATACACGAAAAATTGTAAAAAAATTACTGAAGCCCCCTTTGCGGCAAGACAATTGATTGGTAAATTTCATCCTAATTATTGCGAGATAAAAACAGCACCTCGCAGAAGTAAGATAGGGGAATAAACAATGAGCGATATCGATCATTATGAAGATGCAGATGATGCAAGCGTAGATGAAGATGAAGCCAAAGCTGCCGAGAAAGGTGCATCTGAAAGTGAAGAACCATCTTTGTCTGATACTGACTTGGCTGAAGCGGAAAGCTTAACTGTGACCGCAAAGCAAAAAAAACGCCAAGCCTTAGAAGATGAAGTTGCCGCATTTTTAGCGCGTGGTGGCCGAATTACTGAAGTTCCGCCGGACGAATCAGCACAAGACTAAAATGTAAAAAGCACTGTGTTGAACAGTGCTTTTTATTTTAAAGCAGCGCTTAGTTTTGAGCGCTGAGCTCTAAAGCGCGTTGATAGGCGATTTTTTTCTTCACACCCGTTAAGTCCGCTGCCAATTGCGATGCGGCTTTAACCGATAAATCTTGCAATAAACGTGTTAATAGCGTGTCGAGTTTGTCTTGTTCAAGGTCTTTTTCTTGGCTTGCCCCGCTCACAACCAGCACAATTTCACCTTTTTGCTGATGATGATCTTTTTCAACAAAAGTGGCTAATTCAGCCAAAGTCATTTTTTTAATGGTTTCAAAGGTTTTGGTAATTTCACGCGCAAAACCCACAGGACGATCTGCACCAAAAACACTTTGCATATCTTGCACACAGGCCAAAATGCGATGAGGTGCTTCATAAAAAATCAGTGTTTGGGTTTCATCTTTTAACTTTTCAAGTTGTGCTAAGCGTTGCGATGACTTAGACGGTAAAAAACCTTCAAAACTAAAGCGATCGCTCGGTAAACCGACAGCACTAAGCGCTGCAATGGCTGCACAAGCACCCGGTACAGGAATAACGCGAATTCCATGTTCTTGGGCGGCGCGAACCAATTTAAAACCCGGATCGCTAATTAACGGTGTGCCTGCATCACTAATTAAAGCCAGATTTTCACCTGCTTTTAATTTATCAATCAATTGATTGATTTTGTTAGATTCATTATGATCGTGACAAGCGGTAAGTGGTGTGTTGATATTAAAGTGTTTGAGCAGTTGAATCGATTGGCGTGTGTCTTCAGCAGCAATTAAAGACACCGACTTTAGCACCTCAATGGCACGAAAAGTCATATCATCTAAATGCCCAATCGGGGTCGCAACAACAAATAACTGGGCACTCATAAATAACTACCAAAAACCAAAACAACTAGTTTACTGCATTTGTTGCCCTTAGTGCAGTGCTTTTCGCTTGATCTGGCGAGGTTAAACACATATGTTACAGCAAGATAAAAAACACAGCCGTTCCGAGCGACTAGGACGTTGGGCCGAGCAACGAGCTGCAGCGTATTTGCAACAACACGGATTTGATTTACTCCACAAGAATTTTCATTCACGGTTTGGAGAAATAGATTTGATTATGCGCCGTGAGCATGAGCTTATTTTTGTAGAGGTCAAAGCGCGCTCCAACGCACAATTTGGACAAGCGCTTGAAATGATTACACCTGCAAAACAACAAAAAATGATTAAAACTGCATTGTGCTTTTTGGATGTGTATCCAGATTATCAGCAATATAACTGCCGATTCGATGCAGTTTGTATTCAATTTAAGCAACAAATTGCAAAATCAATACAACAAGATTTTTCTCAGCTCGCGTATGATTTAGATTGGATTGAAAGTGCATTTACTTTAGATTGAGCGTTCTGTAAGCTGTGAACAGCGTCTAAATAATCCAATGAAAGATTGCCATTTTAAAGGAGTTCTTCTGAGTGTCTAAACGTATCATGTTAGCCTTGTTATGTGCTGCTAGCCTATCGGGCTGTGCAAGTTTTGTTGCTGGTGGAACAGGGACGGCACCTGTAGGAACAGAAAGCGGAAACCGCTCTTTAGGGCAAGTGTTAATTGATAAATCGATTGAACGCACAGCAAATATTAATCTATATAAACTCGATGGCCGTTTTAAACAAGCGCGCGTAAATATTAAAAGTTTTCATAGCAATGTGTTGCTTACAGGACAAGTGCCAGATGCTGCGCTTAAACAATTGGCTGAAGATAACGTAAAAGCCATGAGTGATGTAAAAGCGGTCCATAATTATATTACTGTTGGCAACCAAATTAGTTATAGCACCATTATGCAAGATGCAACCGTGACCGCCAATGTACGCGGTTTAATTGCCAAAGCGCCGGTTATTTCAGACAGTAAAGTGTTGATTCACACCGAAGATGCTGTTCTGTACGTGATGGGGCGGTTAAATACGGCTGAAATTAACGATTTAAATAATGTTTTAGGGCAGGTGGGCAATGTGACCAAAATTGTGACTTTGGTGGATAATATCGACCAAACTGGCAATAACACGTTGTTAAATTCATCAGGGGTGCAAACGCCTGTAGCGGTTGATTCGACACAAATGTCACCGACCACAACCACAACACCATATACCGATCAATCGTCTTTAACGCCTGCAGCAGCGCCAAATAATGCAGCTCAATAAGCGATTTTCGATCTATCTAAACGATATAAAACAGCAGGCCAAAACTAAAATTGCTGATTTTCGAGTATATGATTTAGCGAGTCGATCTTTGAATCGACTCACACCCAAACATAGTTTTCATTTGCTTGAAAATATTGCTTATGGCGATCAACCACGTCAGCAACTCGATTTATACACCAGCTCGAGAAAAAATACACAGCAGTCATTAATTGTGTTTGTGCATGGCGGCACTTGGTCGCATGGCGATAAACAAGATTATTTATTTTTGGCTGAGAGTTTTACTCAAGAAGGCTTCGATGTTGCCATTGTTAACTACCAACTTGCCCCAGAACATATTTTTCCAAGTTATGTGAATGATTTGGTTTTGGCGCTCAATTATCTCGATCAGCATCAACATCAGTTAAAAATTTCTACAGACAATTTGGTTTTGATGGGGCATTCGGCCGGTGGATTTAACATCATGTCTGCGGTGTATTCTCCGCATGCCAACCACTTAACATGTAAAGCCAAAATTAAGGCATTAGTGGGTTTGGCTGGGCCTTATCATTTTGATTATTTGGGTGATGTTTATTTAGAACAAGCGTTTAACCCAAAGGTTCCTTATCAACAGGTTATGCCGTATTATTTTGTGGAAAAGAATCACATCGAGCATATTTTATTGCTGGCAGAAAATGATCGCTTGGTTGCAAATAGTAATACCTTAGATATGCATCAAAAATTACTAGAAGTGGGGAATCGTAGTTGTATTTATACGGTACCTAAAACTGGACATGTCACTTTAGTGGGCAGTGTTTCACGCTTTTTTAGTTCTTATTTTGAAACGCGAAATATTCTTTTAAGCAGTTTGGCGCAAGCCTTAAATAAATAACCAAGATGCTGCTTAATTTAAGCGCAAACAGGTTGTATTCAATCACTGCACGCAAGCCATGCAGTGATTGTCATTTTTAAAAATTAACGCAGGTTTTTCTGGGTAATGTGCATAATCATTTTATGTGCAATACTGCCGACACTTGGAATTTCAGGTAGTTGATCGTACGGGAAAAATTGCGCATCGCGGATTTCTTCTTCTTGTAATTGAATGTCGCCACCTGCATATTCTGCATGAAACGCAATCATTAAATTACTTGGAAAAGGCCACGGTTGGCTGCCCAAATAGCGAATGTTTTTCAGTTGTACGCCAACTTCTTCAAATGCCTCGCGTTCAACCGCTTGTTCGAGCGTTTCACCGACCTCAACAAATCCTGCGATTAAGCTATACATTTTGCCTTGATGTTTCACCGACTGCGCCAAAAGAACTTCTTTGTCATCTTTGGTGATGATGGTGATAATGCATGGATTAATGCGTGGATATTGGTGGTAGCGGCAATTCGTGCAGACCATGCAATATTCGCGTGCATGAATTTCCGTTTTATGACCGCAATGGCTACAAAAGCGATGATTACGTCGCCATTCAAGCAATTGCATGGCACGGCTGGCTTGTTCAAACTGGCTGTTGTTCCACTGTGGAATCAGTTGCCGAATCGGAACAAAGCTGAAGCCTTGCGGGGGATTTTCATTGGGTTTTAAATCTCGAGCGATGATTTGATCGCCCAATTGAAAACTTAAATCATCCTCAAGTTTTTCAACTTGAGGCAATTGCATTTGATCATCGACAAGCAATTTTTGCTCGTGAAAGATATAGGCAAGAGAAAGCTGGGTCATTTAAGCGGCACTTTGAAGTTGTTGGCTATGCGCAAGTGCAACATCAAACATCTGCGGCATCACAGGGAGCTGATTTGCACGATTTTCTAAGAGCAAGTCCGCACTGGCACACACATCTAATAGATATTGAATTTGTGTAAGATTCAGTGCATGTTGCTCGTTGATTTGCTGTTCTAAAAACTGGGCACAATTACTAAAGGCTTGCGCGGCTTTGGCGTTGTTTAAAATAAACAAAAGCGCTCCTGACATTTCTTTAAATAAATTAGGTAGGTTCTCTAGTAAATCTGCACTCGGTGCTTGCTCGTAGCTTAAAAGGCTTTGTGTTGCAAGCTCAATCACCGCTTTGAGTTCTAATGCCAAGCTTTCGTGGGCATTGTCTAGGCGGTCGAGCGCAATAGTCTTGTTATGCACACGATATTGCAATAAATCCGATTGAGATTGACGGTTAAGTAAACCTAAGTCGTTCAGTGCTTGCAATAAACTGTTCATTAGCATTTGTGCTAAGTCTTCGTTTTGCAGCGCGGATGCGTGATTCAACTGTTCAAATGGCTTTTGAATATCTGCGGCAGTATTGTTCATATTGAGTATTTTTAAAATATCAATAATTGTCTGTACCTGTTGTTTTAAATGGCTAAAACGCTCTTCACTTAAATTTAAATGATTAAATTCGATTTCTTTACGTACCGTTGTAATTTCAGCGTCTAATAAATTACAAATGGTTTGAATGGTTTTTTGATCTGGAGCCAATAATTTTTTACGATAAAAATGTAATTGGTTATCCGACAAAATATCATCGTTTAAATTTAATTGGTGACGTAATTGCTCTGCATGTGCATGATCTTGCGAAAGACAAATTGTAATTATATCGGCTAAATCTGCGACGCTGCTTTCAAAAGAAGTCGGACTTTGAATAAACCGCCCGATATTTTGTTCTAGCTGAATCAGCGCTCTTAATCGAGATGGATGAATTTGGCTTTCTTCCAAATGTTGTAACGCAAGCTTTACCAGCGACCAATACATTTGGTGTTCGGTATGTTGCGCCAAAAATGCCAAATGCTGCCCAACAAGTTTAAAACCGACGTAGTCTAGCGCATTATTTTTTTGCTTGCATGTATGCAATAAACACAGCTTATACAGCGCATGTACCGATGGGCTCGGTTGTGGTTGAACGACAGGCGCGACATCGAGCTGTAATTCAACACATTCAAGTAGGCTCGCTACTTGGTGGCCTTCACGAGTCATCGGTTTATTCAGCGCAAGTTCTAAATGATTGAGCGTTTCTAATAATAGTTGTGGAATGGTCACTTGCTCTAAACAGCTAAATTCGATATAGCGCTTTAATACAGCAAAGCCGTCGCCTAAGGTTTTAACATCGGCGGCTTGAATGTGCTGTGGATCTTGCATAATTTTTTGCATTAAATCGGCGCTGTACTGCGTCATTTTTGCTAAAAGTGGCAATTCAATTAAGTGTAAAATTTTGCCACATTGCTGTAATTGCAATAATGCATCGTCAATCCCAAATGGCAATTGTTGTTCTTCAACAAGTGTATTCACTGCTGATTCAACAAGTGTTATTGAGTTATCAATTTCTTTTTTTATAATCAGTAATGTGGTTGAATCAAAATGAATCGCTGATTGATAAGACATTAATCTACCCCTGTTTTTTGATTAAGTCATGTAATGAGGCAGGATTTAATTCTCCTGCCTACTTTGAGTAATCATATAACTAAATGCAGCGCCAGTTAAAGCCTTTTCACGCGAATTTATTCTGCAAAGAAACACGGCTTGCCATGTTTTTGCTCATATTGTGCAACCCATTGTTGATGTGCTTCAAGTTCTTGTGCTGATGCTTCAATGACCGGCAAATTTAAATCTAAAGTGAAGCTTTGCTCATGATGATTTGAATTTTGCTCGTGGTGTGACAACGCGTCCATATCAAAGGAAACTTGACCACCCGTCATGGCTAAATACACGTCAGAGAGAATCTCGGCATCGAGGAGTGCGCCATGATAAGTACGATCGCGCGCAGGAATTTCATAGCGGCGTACCAAGGCATCGAGCGAGTTTTTTTGCCCCGGATGTTTACTTTTTGCCAGTGCCAAAGTGTCAGTGACGTCACATACCGATGAGAGCGTTGGCAAGCCGACGCGTTGAAACTCCATATTTAAGAAGTTCATATCGAATGTGGCATTGTGGGCAATAATTTCTGCGCCTTTTAGGTAGTCAAATAAGGTTGCTGCAATATCGGCATAGGCGGGTTTATCTGCTAAAAATTCATCGGTAATGCCGTGAATTTCCACCGAATCGCCAACCGATTTGTCTGGGCGAATATAAATATGAATTGAGCTACCAGTGAGTTTGCGATTAATCATTTCAATCGCGCCGACTTCAACAATGCGGTCGTCATTTTGATAATAAAAACCGGTGGTTTCTGTATCCAAAATAAGTTGGCGTTTTCCATGCACTTCGTAGCTTGCAGGCGTAAGCTTAATGGCAGGGTGAATGCTGCTGGTTTGAGTTGCATCTGCTGCCGGTGCTGTTATCAAGGCTTCGGCTTCGGCTTCGGCTTCGGCTTCGGTATTTAGCTCAATTTCTTCATCGGCAAGCGCATCTTCGTTGGTATCAAAACCAAAAGGGTCATCTAGCAACCAATCCGACTCAGGCTTTTTTGTATCTTGCATGCTGTTCTCCTTTGTCGAATTCTGCTTGTGGGTTTGGTCTGCACCTAAGTTTGCAAGATGATCTGCCATTTCATTGCCGGCATGTCCCGCGTGTCCTTTAACCCAGTTCCACTCAATTTCTCGTCCATGACAAACTTGGTCTAATTTTTGCCAAAGGTCTGGATTTTTAACATCTTTCCAGTTCTTCTTTTTCCAACCATGAATCCACTGGGTAATGCCATCTTTAACGTATTTAGAGTCGGTCCAAATAATGAGTTTTGCATCCACATTACACGCCAAAATGCCTTCAATCGCCGCCGTTAGTTCCATGCGATTATTGGTCGTGTGTGCTTCACCACCATAGAGTTTTTGTTCGTGGTCGGCATGGGTAATGTATGCACCCCAACCACCTAAACCGGGATTACCGCGACAAGCGCCATCAACATATAGTGTGATTGTTTGTGACATGATACAAAATCCAAACTCAATTCAAGAGGAAAACGCAATATTCTAAACCGAAAATCGTTGTATTCGAGCATTCATAGATATTTTTTAATTTCTTGTAACATTTATGTCTAAAACAGAAGTATTTATGTTCTTGTCTGATGCATATGCTGCAATACAATGGCGCTATGTGAATCTTATAATTCTTACGACTTTGTTTGGAACCGTATATGCTTAAACCAACCACAGGATTGTGGCAACTGTCTGTACCGCAATTTTTTAAACTGTCATTCTTAAGTTCAACAATCGCTGCTTTAGCATTTACAACAGGATGTAGTTCTACTACTAGTACAACCAATCCAACCAAATCCAAACAAGTGGGTAGTGGTGATTATTTAGATGCATCTTCTTTAGATTCCTTGCAAGACTTATTGTCTGCAACCGACATGCGTGCGGTTGAAGGCGATCGCCTATTAATTTTAAAACATGGTGATGTCTGGAAGCGGATTGCTGTGGGTTTTAAAATGGATGAAAACCATTGGGACCCACGTATTGATGCACAGCGCAGTTGGTTTATTTCACGGCAGCCTTATTTAGATCGTTTAAGTGCGCGTGCCAGTCGTTACTTATATCACACCGTAAAAGAAGCAGAACGTCGTGGTATGCCGACCGAACTGGCACTGTTACCAGTGATTGAAAGTTCATACGACCCAGCTGCGACCAGTTCTGCATCGGCTGCAGGTTTGTGGCAGTTTATTCCAAGTACAGGTCGTATTTACGGCTTACAGCAAACGGGTTCTTATGATGCGCGCCGTGATGTGGTTGAATCGACTCGCGCAGCTTATGAATTTCTTGGCAGTTTATATAATCAATTTGGGTCGTGGGAGTTGGCACTGGCGGCATATAACGCGGGGCCGGGGCGTGTGCAACAAGCGATTAACCGTAATGCCGCCGCAGGCTTACCGACCGATTATTGGTCTTTAAAACTGCCTGCCGAAACCATGAACTATGTGCCGCGGTTTTTAGCTGTTGCGCAAATTGTGAAAAACCCGCGCGCTTATGGGGTAAATTTACCGCCAATTGCTAACCGACCACACTTTCGTGAAGTTAAAGTGCCGGCCGGCGCTTCTTTAAATGATATTTCGAGCTTAACTGGATTAAGCCGTACCGAATTGTATTCATTAAATCCGGGTTATCGTGGCGAAAATATCGACCCTGCAAGTCCGGGTCGCATTTTAATTCCATCGGATATTAGCCCAGCGGTAGATAAAAAACTCACGGCGCTTAAAACCAATTATAGTGGTTCAAGTGCTGGCTTATTTGCCAACAATTCACCTGCAACCACATCGAATGTAACGGTTTTGACACCAAGTAAGACGACACCGCCACCGATTACAACCACGCCGAGCACCAATCCGAATTTAGCCGCAGCGATTAGTCGTCCAAGTACAGCTAATCCGGTGAAACCTGCGCTTAAAAACACACCGCAAGATGCCAGTGCTTTAGCAATGTTTGCCAATAATGCCGATGTGCCAAGTGCACCGCGTATTCCTGTTGCTGTTGCAACTGCAACTGAGGTGAAAAAGCCAATTTCGGTTGAACCGCCAATTTCATCGCAAGAGCGCACGCGGATTGAGTCTGAAATTCGCGCAGACAATTTAAAAAATGAAACGGTCAAAAAAGTAATCGATCCTGTAGCATCGACTGCCGAGCAACAGCAAGTGGTCAATGAAATTAAATCCATTGCACCAACGGGGACAGAAATTGTCGATCCATACGATGGAAAAATTAAGTTAACCGCCATTCAAACCAGTTTATCGGTTGCGGAAAATCAGGGTAAAGAAGTCAGCAAGAGCTTTGCGTATCCTAAGCAATTGGTGGATGCGACCCCTGCAACTTCGCCAGATGTACAACGGAACCAAGGCAAAAACTTTATTAAAACCGATACCGATGTGGTTGTGGTTGCACCTAAAGGTGTAAGAACCACGTATACGGTTATTGCGGGCGACACTTTAGCCATTATTGCAATGAAAAACGGTGTGGCATGGCGCGATATTGCCAAGTGGAACCAGATTGATCCAGATGCGCCGTTATTTACAGGCACCAAGTTATATTTGTACGATGCAAAGCCACAGGCCAATAGCAGCACAAAAAATACCGTGCCAGACAGTTACACAGTTAAAGCCAACGAAAGCTTGACCAGTATTGCTTCACAGTTTGGCTTAACGGTCAAACAGTTGGCAGATTGGAATGATTTAAGTGTGAGTAGTAATTTATTGGTTGGGCAAAAACTGAGTTTAAAAGCACCCTCCGATACATCTTCTCGCACGCCTGTAACGCAGACTGCAAACAATAAATCGAGTAAAGTTAAAACCAAAGTTTATGTGGTAAAACGTGGCGAATATTTAAAAATAATTGCCGATCGTTATGCGTTATCTGTGCCTGAATTGGTCGATCTAAACACTGGATTATCTGCATCTAGCGCCTTAATGGTTGGGCAAAAAATTAATGTGCCGTTGCAAGAGGTAGAGGCTGAAAAAACCACAGCAGATACCAGCAAACGTGGCGCTGAAAAAATTGCCACAGAAAGCTATAAAGTACAACGTGGCGATACTTTAAATAGCATTGCAGCAAAATCTAAAATGTCTTTGGCCGATTTTGCCCAGCTCAATAACCTAAAAACCAGCAGCAATGTACGTGTTGGACAGGTGTTGAAAGTGCCTGAAGGCACCAATGTGCCCGATGTTTACACGGTTAAAAGTGGCGATAATTTATCCAATATTGCTAGCCAATATAATTTAAATTTAGACGATGTTGCCAAGTTAAACGGTTTAAAACGTAATTCGGGCGTGCGTGTTGGTCAGCGTTTGAAATTAACCGGAGATTTACCTGCGGACGATAAAAGCGATGACAGCAATAGCTCAACTTATGTGGTGAAATCTGGCGATACCTTAGCCAGTGTTGCGAAAAAATATTATCTTAAACAAGCCTATCTTGCCGATTTAAATGGCTTAAAAGTATCTGCGAAGTTGCATTCAGGTCAATCTTTAAAATTAACTGAAGATAAAGCCTCTGCGCCAGATCGCTCATCGAGCACCAGTACAGCAAGTTCAAAATCGGCGGCAAGCACATTGCCGAAAAATACCGAAAGCTATACGGTTCAGGCGGGTGAGTCCTTAACCAGTTTGGCGAGTCGATACAGTTTAAGTGTTAAAGATTTGGCCGATTTAAATGGTTTAAGCGCAAAAACAAGTTTACGCCGTGGACAAAAAATTAATGTGCCAAAACTAACTGTAAGCTACAAGGTGAAATCGGGGGATTCGCTGATTCGTTTGGCATCGAAATACAATGTCGATGTTAAAACTTTAGCGGATATGAACAATTTAGAACCGAGTGCATCGTTACGTTTAGGCACAACCTTAAAAGTGCCGAATCAATAAACCAGCATGGTTAAGTCGGCATGAAAATATGGGGTGTTGTGACTGCTGGATGGCTGTTGTTCAGTTCAGTGACAACGGCAAAAGTGATCACAACACCTTATATTGCCTTAGATGGTTCTGCACGCTATAGCCACTTGTCTGCAATGCCTTATGCCAACCCCAAGGCGGTTAAAGGCGGTTATTTAATTCGTGCCAGTATTGGCACATTTAATAATTTAAACAGCATGAATGGTTTGGGCAGTTCAACCGAAGGGGTGAATTTGTTGTTCGACAGTTTGATGAGCAAATCATTAGACGAGCCGAATGTGTTTTATCCCTTGGTGGCTAAAGCGGTAAGCTTCGACCCCAAACAGCTTGACTCCGTTATTTTTCATTTAAATCCCAAAGCCCATTTTAGTAATGGTCAGCCCTTAACATCTAATGATGTGAAATTCAGTTTTGATACCTACCAAACCCAGTCGAATTTCGGTTTGCAAATGTATTTGTCTGACTTAGCCAAAACCGAAGTTGTGGATAAATATTCGGTTAAGTTTTATTTTAAATCTGCACATCATCCCGAAATGTTGGCCATTTTGGCAACATTACCGTTGTATTCGCGTATGGACTGGCAACATAAAGATTTTAAGCGGGTGTCGTTGCTTCCCATTTTAGGTTCAGGGCCTTATTTAATTGAGCATATTGATGCTGGACGTAGCATTCGTTATAAGCGTAATCCGAATTATTGGGGTAAAGATTTAGCGGTCAATCGCGGGCGTTATAATTTTAATCAGTTGCAATATAATTATTATCGTAATTTAGATGTGGCATTTGAGGCCTTTAAAGCCGGCGAATATACTTTGCAACAAGAAAATAACGCGAGTAGATGGGCCACAGCGTACCATTTTCCTGCGCTTAGCCAAGCTAAAGTGGTGAAATATTCGTTTTCTCACCAAAACCCAATTAGTTCACCGGCTATTGTGTTTAATACACGTCGCGCCCCGCTGAATGATATTTATCTGCGCCAAGCCATGACCTACGCTTACGATTTTGAATGGCAAAACAAAGCGTTATATTATGGTCAATATCGTCGCTTAGAAAGTTATTTTGCCAACAGTGAACTTGCAGCAAAAGGTAAACCTAGCCCCGCCGAGTTGAAACTATTGCAGCCGTGGTTGGCAAAATTAAATCCAGTGATGCGACAAGGCGTACTGAGCGATTTGCATTATCCTGTGTCTGATGCGACAGGCTTTAATCGCAAAAATCTGATTTTGGCTCAACAACTTTTATATAAAGCGGACTATCGTATTCAACACGGGCAATTATTCGACGTAACAGGCAAAGCGGTGAAATTTGAATTTTTATTAAATTCAAATGATCCATCGACCATGTTAATCTCTTTTGTGCGTAACCTGAAAAAATTGGGGATTCAGGTCAATTTGCGTCAGGTAGATATGCCTCAATATTTAGAGCGAATGCGCCGTTACGATTTCGATTTAAGCTTGAATAATATGCCACAAAGTCTGACCCCTGCGCGTGAGCAAATGCAGTTTTGGGGCGGCCAAGCTGCAACACAAATTGGAAATTATAATTATGCCGGAATACAAAATCCGGCTATAGATGCTGCAATTTCAGCCATGCTGCATGCGAAAAATAGAGCTGAATTGCTGGTTGCCACGCATGTGTTAGATCGGCTGTTAAGGGCGGGGTATTATCAAATACTCAGTTATGGCAGCGGCGAAATTTGGTATGCCTATTGGAATATGTATCGTCAGCCACAGCGCCGGCCAAAGTTATCGGCAGGCATAGATTATTGGTGGTCTGATCCAACAGCACAGGCGCAAATACAGCACTATTTGCATCAACATTAACCCAAGCTTGGTAAAAATTATGGCGATATACATTTTTAAACGGCTGGTGTTAATGATTCCAACGCTGTTTTTTATTTTGCTGATTAATTTTTGCATTGTGCAAATTGCACCCGGCGGCCCTGTAGAACAACGCATTCAACAGATTGAACAAGGTCAATTTGGTGTATTGGGCAACAATGAAAACGGCACAACTAGCCCCGCGCAATATTATCAGGGCGCACGTGGTTTAAGCCCAGAAATTATTGAAAAAATTAAAGCGCAATATGGCTTTGATCAACCTGCGTATGTGCGTTTTTGGCAGATGCTAAAGGCGTATTCACATTTCGATTTTGGCGAGAGCTTTTTTAAAGGCAAAAAAGTCAGTGAATTATTGTGGGAAAAAATGCCTGTAACTTTGTCGTTAGGTGGATGGAGCAGTCTGCTAATTTATGCTTTGGCAATTTATTTAGGCATACAAAAAGCCAAACGCAAAGGCACGATTTTTGACCAAACCACATCTTTGTTTTTAGCCATGAGTTACGCCGTGCCCATGCTTGTTTTTGGCATTTTGCTGATTGTGTTTTTTGCAGGCGGCTCATATTTTCAATGGTTTCCATTACAAGGTTTAGTTTCTGAAAATTTTGCCCAATTAAGTGTTTTTGGAAAAATAAAAGACTACTTTTGGCATTTGGCGCTGCCATTATTGACCATGGTTTTGGGCGGCTTAGCAAGCTTAAGTGGTTTAACCAAATATTCATTTATTGAAGAAATGCACAAACAATATGTAATCGCTGCTCGTGCCAAAGGTTTAACCGAAAACCGCGTATGGACTGGCCATATTTTTAAAAATGCGATTTTAGTATTGGTTGCCAGTTTACCTGAAACTTTAATTGGTGTTTTTTTTGCAGGCACATTATTTGTTGAAATCTTATTTAATTTAGACGGTTTGGGTTTACTTGGATTTGAAGCCGTATCGCAACGAGATTATCCCGTTATTTTTGGATTATTGTTTGTCTGTACCTTAACCGGCATGCTCCTACGTTTATGTGGGGATGTGCTGTATTTGTGGCTTGATCCACGGCTGCATTTTCATTCAATAGGGGACAATAGTTAAATGTCACCCATTCTGCATGCAGGTTTTACACGCTTTAGGCAAAACCGATTGGGTTTTTTGAGCTTTATGTTATTTGCTTGCATCTCGCTGCTTTCATTTGGCGCGACCTTTATAAGCAACGACAAACCGCTGTTAGTGCATTATCAGCAGCACTATTATTTTCCAGTGTTTAAGGCTTATCCTGAAACAACGTTTGGCGGTGTGTTTTTCACAGAAACCGATTACCGAGACCCTGCGGTGCAACAGTTAATTCAAGCACAGGGATGGATGATTTGGCCAATATTTCGCTATGCTGCTGATACGCCTAATTTGGCTTTGAATGTGCCTGTGCCTTCAAAACCAAGTGCAGAAAATTGGTTGGGGACAGATGACCAAGGTCGAGATGTTTTGGCACGTATTTTATATGGTTTACGTATCTCAATTCTTTTTGCGTTTGCGCTGACGCTTGCCTCAAGCGTATTCGGCATATTGATTGGCGCGATACAAGGCTATTACGCAGGCTGGGTCGACTTAATCGGGCAGCGTGTTTTAGAAGTCTGGGGCAGTTTACCCATGCTGTTTATGGTCATGATTTTAGTGAATAGTTTTAGTCCAAACATCTATTGGTTATTCCTCATTATGTTGTTTTTTGCATGGACGGCCTTGGTTGGATTGGTGCGTGCTGAGTTTTTACGTAGTCGAAATCTAGACTATGTTCGTGCGGCAAAAGCCTTAGGCGTGGCTGAATACGTTATTATTTGGCGGCATATTCTGCCCAATGTGCTCAGTTCTAGCGTATCGCAATTGCCTTTTATTTTTGCGGCCAATATTAGTGCACTAACGGCACTAGATTTTTTAGGTTATGGCTTAGCACCAGATAGCGCCTCTTTAGGCGAATTATTATTACAAGCGAAAAATAATTTGCATGCCCCGTGGTTGGCCGTTGCAGGATTTTTAACGCTAAGCATGGTTTTATCCTTACTCATCTGTATGGGAGATGCGGCACGTGATGCCTTTGACCCAAAACAAAACTAATACTGTGCTATTAAAAGTCGAACATTTAACCGTACACCATGCACAACAAGTTTTGGTCGATGATTTAAATTTTGAATTAAATACAGGGCAAACACTGGCGATTATTGGCGAAAGTGGTTCGGGAAAAACGCTCAGTCAATTGGCTATTTTAGGCTTACTGCCAAAACAATTAAAGGTTTCGGGTAAAGCATATTTTAAAAATACCGAATTGCTGAGCTTATCTGCAACAGCGTTGGAAAATATTCGAGGTAAAAAAATTGCCTTTGTATTTCAAGACCCAATCATGGCGCTGAACCCACTACACCGAGTTGAACATTTAATTGGTGAAATGCTTTTACATGATGGAATGAAGCCCAAAGCGGTGCGACAACGTGTTCTTGAATTGTTAAATCAGGTCGGATTATTCAATGCCGAGCAAAAGTTAAAGCTTTATCCGCATCAATTATCTGGGGGAGAACGGCAACGCGTGATGATTGCAGTGGCATTGGCACAAAACCCCGATGTGCTGATTGCCGATGAACCCACCACCGCTTTAGATTTCTTGCTGCAAATACAAATTTTAAATTTATTAAAACAGTTGCAACAACAACGCAATATGGCACTTATTTTAATTAGCCATGATTTGGCTTTGGTGCGACATTATGCCGATGATGTATTGCTGATGCAGGCAGGAAAAACGCTTGAACAAGGCCCGATGCAAGACGTCTTTTCTCAGCCCAAACATAGCGATACACAACAGTTTTTACAACACGACTTTGGACGTGCCGAAAAAATTCATTCGCCATCGCATGTATTATTAGAATTAAAACAATTAACGGTTCAGTTTCCTCACACAAAAACATGGTTTAAACGACATTCTAAGCCGCATATTGCCTTAGCACCAATGGATTTAAAACTAAACCGAGGCGAGTCCATTGGCATTGTGGGAGAAAGTGGTTCGGGAAAAACCTCATTGGCATTGGCGGTTGCAAGGCTTGTCATCAGTCAGGGCGAAATTTTGTTTTTAGGGCAAGATTTAAATCAGTTAAAAGAAAAACAATTACGACCACAGCGCACGCAATTTCAAATGGTCTTTCAAGATCCTTACAGCAGCTTGAATCCACGCTTAAGTGTTGCACAAATTTTGGATGAAGGCTTAAGCTTAACTCAGCATTTAACCGCAGAGCAACGTCATGCACAAATGATTGCCGCTTTAGAATCGGTTGAATTATCCAGTTTATATTTGAATCGGTATCCGCATGAATTATCTGGCGGACAACGACAACGGGTAATTTTGGCCAGAGCATTAATTTTAAAACCCAAGTTGTTAATTTTAGATGAAGCAACATCATCGTTAGATCAAACCACTCAACGGAGTATTGTCCAGCTGTTAAAACGATTACAACAACAAATGCAGATGAGCTATTTAGTGATTAGTCATGATTTGCAATTGGTTCGGGCCATGTGCCAACATATTTTAGTGCTGAATCGTTCGCAGGTGATTGAATTTCAACCGACTGAGCAATTGTTTAATACGCCAAAAATGGCATATACCAAGCAATTGTTGCTTGCCAATCAATATTTAATGCGAAATAAGTGAGGTTTTTTTAATTTAAATTGTTATGTGTGATTTAACGCAATCAATAATTTGAATATGATAAATTTTCATGATAAATAACAAATAGATAACAAAAATATTTAATAAAATATCAGAAGTGAATCTAAGATCAAGCGCTCTTATTATTCTTTTGAGAATCTCCTTTTATGTTTAATTATGCTCGTATTTATTCAACAGGGATTGTGTTGTGCGCCAGCATAACCAGCATGCATTCTGCGCTCGCTGCAGATACCCGAACAGTGACGGAACCTGTTATTCCAACTGCATGTACAATTTTAAAAGCAACCGGTAACGATGCAACGCAAATCATCCAAAAAGCGTTAAATAGTTGCTCAAATGGTCAAGCGGTGAAATTAGTTGCCAATGGCTCGCAAGGGAGTTTTTATTCTGGTGCGTTAGTGATTCCATCGGGCGTGAGCTTATGGGTCGATCAAGGTGCAAGCTTACGCGCATTAAATAAAGCCAGTGCTTTTGATAACGGTAGTGGCACATGCGGTACCTTAGATAAAAAAGGCAATGGCTGCTCGGCACTCATTACGATGAACTCTAATGTAAATTCAGGTATTTATGGTGCAGGGACCATTGATGGGCAAGGCGGTGCGACATTAACTGACAAAAACGTGAGTTGGTGGACATTGGCGCAACAAGCCAAAACGTCTGGCAGCAAGCAAAATGCACCACGCTTAGTTCAAATTAACAAAGGCAAAAATATTACCTTATATAAAATCACCTTAAAAGATTCACCAAATTTCCATGTGGTGTTTAAACAAGGTGATGGTTTAACTGCGTGGAAAGTCACCATCAATACGCCAAAAACAGCGCGTAACACCGATGGTATCGATCCAATTTCATCGAAAAACGTGACTGTAGCGCATAGCTATATTAGTACTGGCGATGACAACGTTGCAATTAAAGCCAATGCTGGCGCTGGTTCATCAAGCAATATGAGCTTTATTGACAATAACTTTGGCGCGGGTCATGGTTTGTCTATTGGTAGTGAAACCACAGACGGTGTTTATAACATTGATGTGAAAGGCTTGACGCTAAACGGTACCACCAATGGCTTACGCATTAAGAGTGATGCTTCTGCTTCAGGCGAAGTCTCTAATGTAAATTATACTGGCGTGACCATGACCAATGTGCCTAATGCAATTGTAATGGATACGATTTATGAGAAAAAATCGGGCAGCACCAAAGCCAATTGGCACGATGTGAACTATAACAACGTGACGGTGAATGGTGCGTCTAAATTCATTTTTAATGGGACCAATGCATCGAAACCATTGTCTGCAAGCATGCGTAATATGAATTTATCCAATGCAAAAATTACTTGGACTAAAGTGAATGCGAATGTTTTGCAGTTCTAATTAAAATGCTGCACATTCATTGAAGCTTTAAAAAATCTACCGATTATCTGTCGGTAGATTTTTTTTGTCGATTAAAAGCGGAAGCAAAAATCTTAAAAGTTTTTCGCTTGCCAAATACATGCTCAGTTCCTATTCTTCTTTTATTGATTTCTCGGTGGTAAGTTTTCAGTTTAGGATGCAATGTACAGCGTCTTTTGATTTTTAACAGCAATAAACTAAATGAACGAATGATAAAAATCCAAAAAGGAATCTCTAAAATATGTCTTTATCTCAAGATCTTAACAACATTCGTGATCGCATCAATGAACTATTTGGAGTACTCACAAGACAAAATGATTTTGACTCTAGCGTAACCGAAGATGATCTTTATCATTTTATTGGTAGCGATTATGAGGAATATTACAAACATAAATGGTTTAAAGACGGTGTGTACGGACAGCGTAAACTCACTTCTTTGAATATCGGCGCATTCTTTTTTACATTTACATGGTTTTACTATCGCAACATGCGCACGTGGGGCAACCTTGTCATGTTTGCAGGCATTCTATTAATCATGAAATTTGAGCTGAGCGTTGGTCTGCTTATTTGCGTGTTTTCTGGATTTTTTGGAAATGACTTGTACTATCGCTTTTGTGTAAATTGCATCAAAAAAATTAAAAATAAACATCCTAATATGCATGCAGAAGAACACAAGATGCAACTGGTTAACGCACCAGAAGGTAAACCAAGCATTCTTAAAGTGATGATGCTCCGCGATCTAATCGTCCTTGCAGTGATGCTTCTGGCTTTTTATTGGTACTTGAATTTTGGCCGTTGATTTTCTAACAGCTAAACAGCCATTCTGTAAGTATGTATTTTGGGGGGGAGACTTTATTTGGATTTCTTTAAATCGTATTGCGTATTTTTATTCAATATTTTTGCTTCAATGGCATCATAATTCACGGCCATGTCGGTATGGAAAGTATGTTTATCAATTGAAATTAAAGCAAATAAATTTGATTTTACTTTGAATATAATAGCTTAGCTCATTTAGAATGCTCGCGATAATTTTGATAAGTGAGTAAACATCATGGGGATGCTAATTTTTTTAGTAATTATTGGGGCTGTATTATTTTTTTTGAAAAACTTAAAAAATGAACAAGGTAGCAAAGGAAATCGCACACCGATAACAGGAAAAAGACCATTAACCATGAATGAACAACCTATGTTCATACGTTTAATCGAATCGTTACCCGAATATGGTGTTTTGGCACAGGTTGCATTTAGTTCATTTATGACGGCAAAAGGTTATGCAACAAGAAACTTGTTCAATCGTAAAGTGGCTGATTTCGTTGTTATTGATAAAAATTTTAATGTTGTGGCAATTGTTGAATTAGATGACTCATCACATAAAGGGCGTGAAAATAACGATGCAAATAGAGATGCATTGGTTAATGAAGCCGGATTTAGAGTCATTCGATATAACCGCACACCAGAAAAAAGCCAAATTCGATCAGATTTCGGCTTATTATAATTTGTCATACAAGCCCTTTGAACGGTTAATTTAAAGGGCTAAGCGCTCTCGGTAATGTAAGAAAATAATCAATTTTAAAATAGATAAAGAGCAGGTTACGGAGATAAACATAAACCAATTGATAGATATAACCGAATTAAAGATAATCGGCAAAAGTTTAAAGCCATAAAAAAAGCCCAAATATTAAATAGTTGGGCTTTTTTGAATTTGGCGTCCCTACGGGGATTCGAACCCCGGTTACCGCCGTGAAAGGGCGATGTCCTAGGCCTCTAGACGATAGGGACTTCTAGAGTATTCTGAATTTAAGTGGCGTCCCTACGGGGATTCGAACCCCGGTTACCGCCGTGAAAGGGCGATGTCCTAGGCCTCTAGACGATAGGGACACATCAGAAGGTGGGCGTATATTAGGGTGAATCTAAAAAGCTGTCAAACACTTTTTTAAATAAAAAGCATATTTGGGGTTTGAGTGCCTAAAAAATGTCACATTGTCTGCAAAAAAATGGATTTTGCTGAAAATATCAGCAGTTTTAATGATTTAAGTCAAATTTAAAAATTTGACTTACTGAAATTCGGGATGAAAACTAAAGTCATATAACTGTTCAAGAATGCAGCGAATGACCAAAGGATGTTGTAGGTATCCCATAATTTCATGCGGTTTATCAATAAAGGTGGTAATCAGTTGATTGTGCACGGGAGGTTGAAAATCAAAAAGTGGCGCTTGCATTGGGAATGTTGTTAGATAATCATCTTGAGCAAAGAAGTTATACCAATCGC
Source organism: Acinetobacter sp. MD2(2019) (assembly GCF_035615615.1). NCBI lineage: Bacteria > Pseudomonadati > Pseudomonadota > Gammaproteobacteria > Moraxellales > Moraxellaceae > Acinetobacter > Acinetobacter sp. MD2(2019). Next base: position 114,370 of record NZ_VTDU01000006.1, read on the forward strand.
CAGATAGTGTCTTTGGACGTTGCATAGGAGGCTCAAGATGGCGTTGTACCACATTAAATGGTAACGGTGAGGCCAATGTAATAAAACGCTCAATTTGGTACTGTTCTGGTAGTTCTTGCAAAATATTGTAGGCAATGACCGTACCGAGTGAATGCGCAATTACAATGTGTTTCTCGTTTGGTTCAAAACACGACAAAATACGTTCATGCACTTGTTGTTTAAATGTTGGGTCATACCAATACAAATAGGCTTCAGAAATAAATTTTTGCACTAAGGATTCGTGAAAATCTGGAAAATGGTTCAATAAAATCACCATTTCTTTTAAAACACGGTCTTTTGCCAATTGTGAAAGTAAGAAAAATTTATTTTTGAGTGAATAGGGTTGGTCTTGGGCATAATGCGGCAGTAGCGGAATTTCTAAGGCTTTTTTAATATTGTGGCTATTGCGCTCACGCAGTTTAGGAAGCTTGTCGAAAAAAGACCAGTTTGGAAGCATGGTATTAATATCTAAGGCATTTTTTTGATTATGTTGCGTTAAAATATCGCCATAAAAAGGGAAGGCGAGTTGAAGATCATCTACATCTAAGGGTAAATTATTCTTTTGTAGCCCAAGATTAAACACTTTTAGCCAGTAAGATTGAAAGCTGTGCGCATCGAGGCTTTGTTGATTGATGCCATGAATAAAAATAATTTTCATACAAAATTCAAATAATCTATGGGGGGAACTTTATTGAAAGTATAAGCCCATATAAAAAAAGTGTAGCACTTAGCTACACTTTTATAATAAAAAACAAATGTCTAACAATTAGTTAGAGCTCTTGTTTTTATAAAATACAAAATGGCTTAAATAACACAGTGCAATAAAAATAATGCAGCTATAAAAGCCCGGCAGCATTGAGCTGTCTTGGGTCATACTAATACCCGTAATGACACAGAAAACAAAACCTAAAATGGGGGTAATTGGGAACAGCGGCGCGGCAAAGCGTAAATCTGAGGCTTTGTGTCCCGACTTGTACCACTGGCGACGGAAGTTAAATTGGCACAGACAAATTGCGGTCCATACAATCACCATGGTAAATGCGGCAATGCCCAATAAGTTCTTGAAGATGGTTTCAGGGGCAAATTGTTCTGACAATAAACCGGGAATTGCGCCAAACATGGTCACAATAATAGCGACAATCGGCGTGCCCGATTTGGTAAGTTTCGAAAACACTTGTGGCAACTGTTTTTTGGCAGACAATGCCCACATCATGCGTGAAGCGGCATATAAGCCAGAGTTCGCTGCAGACAACAATGCCGTGATAATCACAAAGCGAATGATATCTTCTGCATAGGGAATGCCAATATAAGCAAAGACGGTTACAAATGGGCTGCTGCTGACTTGGCTTGAACTTAAACCCGCTTGCTGATACGGCAATAAAGCACTAATCACCACAATGGTACCTACAAAGAAGATCAGTAAGCGCCAAATGGCTGCATTAATGGCTTTCGGTACATTCTTGGCCGGATCTTCCGTTTCTCCCGCGGCAACACCAATTAATTCGGTGCCTGAAAAGGCAAAGTTGACAATCAACATGGTCGAAAAAATAGGGAATAAACCTTGAGGGAACCAACCCTGAGCCGTTAAATTATGAAATAACGGTGCGTGTTCCATGCCATGAAACGGAATGAAACCTAAAATGGCCATCAGTCCAAGTACAATAAAACCAATAACCGTGACAACCTTGATCAGCGCAAGCCAAAATTCAGATTCAGCAAACATGCGGGTCGAGCTAATATTTAAAATAAATACCAGTGCTGCAAAAATGACCGTCCAAATCCACATCGACACATGCGGGAACCATTCTTGCATCAGCAAGGCCGCCGCAGTAAATTCAGTGCCTAGCGTAGCTGTCCATGTCAGCCAATACAGCCAAGTAATCATGTAGCCTGTACCTGGGCCGATATATTTATTGGCATATTCACCAAATGAGCCAGAAACTGGCATATGTACAGCAAGTTCTCCTAAGCAGAGCATGACCATATAGGCAATCAGTCCGCCAAGGAAGTAAGAAATAATGGCACCTACAGGCCCCGTCTGTGCAATGACTTCACCCGAACCTAAAAATAGGCCTGTGCCAATGGCACCACCTAGTGACAACATCACCAAGTGTCGGGTACTCATAGCGCGTTTAAGTGGCGCAGAATTGCCCTGATGCGAAGCATCATTCGGAGAGTGAGATGGCTGCATAAAATTAGTAAATACAGAAAATGAAGCGGGCTATTGTAGAGAAAACCGATAAATGTGCAATAGTGAACTTTAATCGTGCAAATACACAGCCGCGCTGAAAAATGCTACAGTGCCTTGGTTTTTGTGAATATATTTAAAGATGGATTAAAAATTAGAATGTTAAGTTTGTTATGGAATTCATTGGCGCCAATTTTGTTGGCACTCATTTTCGGATGGGGATTTGGAAAATTTGCAACAAATACGCTAAAAACCAAACTGATTAAAAGCATTACCTATTTGGTTTGGCTGCTTCTAGTGTCGATTGGTTTTCAGTTTGCGCAAGTATTGGCGGACCCGCATATTGGGTTAAAAGTAATTTTAAATGCTGTAATGTACGCGTCAGTATTATCGCTGATAACATTTTTATGTTTATATCGTGGTCGAAGCCAAGTGGTCGCTGAACACGCGACTAAAAGCTTAAAAGAGATTATTACACCCATTAAGGAATGCTTAATTGCGGTGCTTATGGTCATGATGGGTGTTGGGCTGTATTTGCTTTTTCATCACACAGGATCATCCGCCAATGTATCTAGCAATTTGCTGTATGTGCTGATTTTTCTGATCGGTATCGATTTATCTACCGTACAATTGCAAAGCTTGACTGCCAAACATTTTAGTGTTCCTGCAATAGCAATTGTAGCTATGTTGGTTTCTGCTGCAATGGTTTCTGTATTTACCCATTATCCAATGATGACTTTGATGATGGTTGGCAGCGGTTTTGGTTGGTTTAGTTTATCGGGCTCTTTGGTTGCGACATTAAGCAACACCGAACTGGGCAGTTTTGCACTGTTAACCGATTTAATGCGTGAATTTTACGCTATTGCATTGTTGTATCTGTTGGGGCAGAAAATGCCATATCCTGTGATTGGGGTATGTGGCGCAACTTCAATGGATTCGACTTTGCCGTTTGTGAAAAAGAATTGTTCACAGACTGATGTGCAAATTGCAATTTTTAGTGGCTTTGTTTTAACGCTGTTAGCACCATTTTTGATTGTGCTGTTTGCATCGTTTCAATGAAGATTGAAAATAGATGGCGTCCCTACGGGGATTCGAACCCCGGTTACCGCCGTGAAAGGGCGATGTCCTAGGCCTCTAGACGATAGGGACGTTGCGAGGATGGCGGTATCTTATTGATCCGCCACCAAAGTGTCAAGTAGATGTGGAGCGAGTTTGTTCAAAATATAGCAAAACAGTTCTGCGGTCTTTTGTGTATCGTATAAAGCTGAATGGGCTTCTTTACCATCAAACTCAATACCAGCTTGAATACACGACTTGGCTAAAACCGTTTGACCAAACATGACCGCACTTAAAGTGACGGTATCGAACACCGAAAAACTATGGAATGGACTTTGATTTTTGGTGCCTGTACGTGCCACAGCAGCTTGTAAAAAGCCTAAGTCGAAGTGAGCATTGTGCCCAACCAATACAGCATGGGTACATTGTTGATCACGGCGAATGGCGGTGAGTTCTTTAAAAATCCGCTTTAACGCCGATTTTTCATCTTCTGCCATGGCCATACGCATTGGATTAAATGGGTCGATGCCAATAAAATCTAACGATCGGCGGTCTAAATTGGCCCCTTCAAACGGATTAATGTGTGCATGAAATGCCGGGCCGGGGACAAATTCGCCTTGTTCATTATAAACAATGGGAATGCATGCAATTTCAAGCAAAGCATCGGTTTTTGCATTAAAGCCTGCCGTTTCAACATCGACAACAATAGGTAAAAAACCACGAAAACGTTGACCGATAATGGGTGTTGTTACGTCAGTCACACTTTTCTCCATTGAATGGTTTTACCTGCATAAAGCGGAATAATTTGTTGGTCATCTAAATAATCGAGCTGCGCAGGAATGGTCTGTTCTTCTTGCACCAAGGTAATGGTGTTGGTATTGCGTGCTAAACCATAAAAATCTGCACCAAAGTGGCTGGCAAAGCCTTCTAAACGCTCAATTTTTCCAGCTTGGTCAAAGGCTTGTGCATAAAGTTCAATGGCCGTTGGTGCGCTATAACAACCGGCACAGCCACAGGCATTTTCTTTGGCATCTTGTGCATGTGGTGCGCTGTCTGTACCTAAGAAAAACTTAGGATTCCCGCTTGTTGCCACTTCAAGCAAAGTTTGTTGATGTGTTTGGCGTTTTAAAATTGGCAAACAATAAAAATGCGGTTTAATGCCACCAACCAACATATCATTACGGTTAAATAATAAATGCTGTGGGGTAATTGTTGCGGCCACATTGCGGTCTTGTTCCAACACAAAGTGCGCAGCTTCTTTGGTGGTAATGTGTTCAAGCACAATTTTTAAATCGGGAAATTGTTTTAAAAGTGGCGATAACACTTCATCTAAGAAGCGTTTTTCACGATCGAAGATATCGACATGTGAATGTGTTACTTCACCATGAAGTAATAAGGGCACTTGATACTTTTCAAGTTGCTCAATCACCGCATAAACTTTACGAATGTCGCTGACGCCATTGTCTGAATTGGTGGTTGCACCGGCTGGGTAGAGCTTAATTGCATTTACATGCGCTGAATCTTTAATTTTTTTAATTTCATCTGGCGCAGTGTGGTCGGTAAAATACAGCACCATGCGTGGGTCAAAGGCAACCCCTTCAGGAACATGTGCCATAATCCGTTCACGATAGGCTTCTGCTTCAGCAACGGTTTTAACTGGTGGTACCAAATTTGGCATACAGATTGCGCGTGCAAACTGTTTGGCTAAGTCTGGAACGGTACGTTTGAGTGCAAGACCATCACGTAAATGAGCATGCCAATCATCTGGCTGAAGAAGCGTAATCGTTTTCAAGAGGATTCAAACTGAAAATAAAGCAAATGATAAAGCATTTACACGCGAATGATAATCCGAGATTAAGATAAATGTTGTAATTCGAGCCAGATATTTTTCTAAGCATAAAAAAACCAGCATCGAAATGCTGGTTTTGTGCTAAAGCACTTATTTTTTCTTGCTTTCAAGCTGAGGTACAGCTGAACCTTGAGCAATCGACAGTAAACCTGCGTTGCTATAAATGCCCAATTTTGCACGGGTATCAATAATATCAAGGTTACGCATTGTTAACTGACCAATACGATCCATTGGGGTAAAGGTAGAATCACCTTTTTCCATGGTTAAGCGTTCTGCTTCGTAAGTTAAGTTCTCTGACTCTGTATTCATAATGGTATAGTCATTACCACGACGAAGTTCTAAGGTTACAGTGCCAGTAATGGCTTTAGCCACCCAACGTTGTGCAGTTTCACGTAGCATTAATGCTTGTGAATCGAACCAACGACCTTGGTAAAGCAGACGACCTAAACGTAAACCGTTAATGCGGTATTGTTCGATGGTATCTTCGTTGTGAATACCTGTAACCAAACGTTCGTAAGCAATATGCAATAACGCCATGCCCGGTGCTTCATAAATACCGCGCGATTTCGCTTCGATAATACGGTTTTCAATTTGGTCTGACATCCCTAAACCATGACGACCACCAATGCGGTTGGCTTCTAAAATAAGCTCAACAGGATTGTCGAAACGCTGACCATTTAAAGCAACTGGCATACCTTCTTCGAAGGTTACAGACACAGTTTCTGCTTGAATTTGAACGTCATCTTTCCAAAATGCAACGCCCATAATTGGCTCTACAATTTTGATGCCCGCGTTTAGATATTCTAAATCTTTGGCTTCATGGGTTGCACCGAGCATGTTCGAGTCAGTTGAATATGCTTTTTCTTTTGACATTTTATAGTCAAAACCGTTGTCGATGAGGAACTGTGACATTTCTGCACGGCCACCTAATTCATCAATAAAGGTTTGGTCTAACCACGGCTTATAAATTTTAAGCGCAGGATTGGTGAGCAAGCCATAACGGTAAAAACGTTCGATGTCGTTACCTTTGTAAGTCGAACCATCGCCCCAAATGTTTACGTCGTCTTCTTTCATTGCGGTCACAAGCATGGTGCCTGTTACTGCACGACCCAATGGTGTGGTATTAAAGTATGGTACGCCACCCGTGCTAATATGGAATGCGCCACATTGAATGGCTGCAATCCCTTCAAGTGCCAATTGTAAACGGCAGTCGACTAAGCGTGCTTTGATTGCGCCGTATTGTTCTGCTTTTTTTGGAATCGCATCATAATCATCTTCATCTGGCTGACCCAAGTTTGCAGTATACGCATAGGGTTCTGCACCTTTTTGTTTCATCCACAATAAAGCTGCTGAAGTATCTAAACCACCAGAAAAGGCAATACCCACTTTTTTGCCTACTGGTACATGCTGCAAGATGGTTGCATTATCAGTCATTGCTAATCCTAAGATATGAATAGGCACTGCCACACAGGCTGCCCTGAGAAAAAATTAAACGCTTTATTGTAGCACTATCATTCTCATTTTTTTTGCGAAAAGTAAGTCACGTGCGAAATTTAATTAAAAATTTAGTCGGTCAAAATTTTATGACATCAATTGAACCATTTCATTTTTTCAAAATTAAACTGTGTTGGACAAGCCAAAAATGGATGCCTGCGCTGTTGCTGTGCTTCAAGATTACCAAAAGTTAAAAAACAATTAATATATAAAAAATATAAATTATTTGGTTTTGGCTTTATTTTTATTAAAAATATTAATCGATTTAAAATATTAAAAAATAGGCATTATTTAAATAAAAACGTAATCTTTTGTTTGCTTATTAAACTAATTTAAGTTTGGGTTAAGCTTTCTGCCGTCATTACATTTTATGCTTTGGGCGAAAAATGGACAATGATGATGGAGATCAGATGATGCAAGCTCAAGCAGAGCAGTCGCGTACATCTCGAGTACGTGCAATTTTTAATGTAACTAGCGGCAACTTTTTAGAGCAATACGATTTCTTTTTATTTGGTCTGTACGCCAAATTTATTGGGGAAACCTTTTTTAAATCTGAAAGTGCTTATGCGGCGTTAATTAAAACATTTCTGATTTTTGCAGTCAGTTTCTTAATGCGTCCAATTGGTGCTTTGGTTTTAGGCCCTTATGTCGACCGCATTGGGCGGCGTAAAGGTTTAATGCTGACGTTAACCATTATGGCCTTTGGTTCAGTTGTGATTGCTTTCACCCCCGGTTATGAAACTATTGGTATTGCGGCGGCGGTTTTAATTTTTGTTGGACGATTAGCCCAAGGATTCTCGGCGGGTGTTGAATTAGGCGGTGTGTCGGTTTATCTGTCTGAAATTGCCGATGAACACAATAAAGGTTTTATTACCAGTTGGCAGTCTGCAAGTCAGCAAGTGGCAGTCATTTTTGCGGCATTGTTGGGTTTTGGGATTCATCAAATTTTTACTGAACAGCAAGTTTCGGCATGGGCTTGGCGTATTCCATTCATCATTGGATGTTTAATTATTCCTGCAATTTTTTATCTTCGTGGTAATTTGCAAGAAACCGAAGATTTTGCTTCACGTAAGCATCATCCAACCACTAAACAAATTTTATCAACTTTGGCCCAAAACTGGAAAATTGTGATTGCTGGCATGCTTATGGTGGCAACCACAACAACCATGTTTTATTTTATTACTGTATATACCCCAACTTATGGTAAAGAAATTCTGCACTTAACCAGCACTCAAAGTTTAATTGCAACCATCTTTGTGGGCGCAAGTAATTTTATTTTTCTACCGATTGGCGGCATATTGGCGGATAAATTTGGTCGTAAAGTCATTTTAATGAGTATGACCATTCTTATTTTGTTTTTGGCGTATCCATTGTTAAGTTGGTTGACGAACAACATTAGCCTTGCGCATATGTTAGAAGTGTTATTTATTTTGTCTGTACTTTATAGCTTCTATAATGGTGCATTGGTGGTGACTTTAACCGAAATTATGCCGAAAACAGTACGTACCGCAGGATTCTCGGTGGCATATAGTTTGGCGACATCGGTGTTTGGTGGCTTAACTCCTGTAATTGCAACGTATATTGTTGAGCAAACGGGCAGCCAAAGTGCACCTGCATTTTGGTTAATGACGGCTGCTGTCGTCAGTTTGATCTCGACAATTTATGTATTTATGGTTGCTAAGCTGCATACTTCACCCAAAGCCACTGCGGTAGAGGTCTAGGTATTACAATGCTATGCAGATGATTTTTAAAATTTAAAAATAAAATTTGCTTAGTTTTGAGCCATAAAGTGAATGTTTTGGTGAAACAATATGCAGTTGTTTGTTTTTGATTGAAAATTTGCTTGATCAAAATGCCGAATGTTTATATTATGGCGCACATGGAAGCGTGGCAGAGCGGTTTAATGCACCGGTCTTGAAAACCGACGAGGGTGTGAGTCCTCCGTGAGTTCGAATCTCACCGCTTCCGCCAAATATTTAAATAAGCCCTTGTTTTTACAAGGGCTTATTTTTTATCTTTATATTTACCCCTCAACCTACCCCTCATCAAATTTTGGATGTAAAAAGCAAAAACAGGATGATTTAGGATGGGATAGGAAATGAGTATAAAAAACGTTAATAATTTTAAACTCAATTTTGGTTTTGAAAATATATTTTCAATATATAAAAAAGGGCTCACGAATGAACCCTTAGGTGGAAATAAAAAGACTAGAGGTTAAACATTACCCGTATATTTCTTCCACGCATAAGTAATGCCATTGCCCTTATAACGATAAAAACTAAGTGGCTCATGTACACGTTCAATCAATTGTAGCCATGCCTTTTGAGTAATGCCTTGCCCATCATAGCAATGAGTATGCTTCGGCATGGAAAAAATGCCTTGCAGCTGGTAATCCAAGCAGACTAACTCCCATTGCTCTTTGAGCAAAGGTAAATAATCCATATCATCACCAATGATATAAACAAATGCTTGTGCGCTTAGCTGATGATCAAGTCCTTTGATAATACGCCAATGGATATCATAAAGAATATCCTTCAGTTGAGCGGCTTCATGTAGAGATTTCAAATATTTCTTGACCATCTTTACTGATTTCTTTTCTATTTCTTCATATATTGAATAGTGGAAATTATTTGTACAGCTCAGAATTGGTAAATCTAAGAAAATGCAATTGGCCTGTTCTTTGGTTTGCATTACGCGTCTGAATACACTTTTTTGTTCATTCCGAAACTTTTGTACTTCTACTAAATATTTACTCGCATGAAGTTTTGCTTTAGCTGTATAGAGTTCAGCGCGTAAACGATTAAATACATTTTTCAAGGTGTCACAATGAATTGGCTGCGGATAGTTCAGCAATTGTGAATTTTCAACAGCAAATTTTTGGAGAACATTGAGATAAGGGTTTACTTCAAATCCATTAAAAATATTTGTATCGATAGATAATTGTTGCATTTGGTTTATTGCCCAAACAAATATTGGATTCATTGCAGGGTATGGGCACGCCGCTGTTGGCTTGGGGTAGACTTTGATTTTGTCCTGTTCTAACTTCTTTTGGAAATCAATCAACCCACATGCCATTTGCATAAAATGCTCATTGACGTAAAAAGTTGGTGGTGTTTGAGTATGATTAACAAATAAAGACTGTGCGTTTGGTACAAATACGTGATTCATGTTAAAAATCTCTGTAATAAGGTTAAATAGAAGTGTGGTGTTTGGTCAGACTTGGACGGCCCATATTCTTGTGCAGATGAGGCGAAATACCTGTATTTAGTGTTTTCACACGTTCTAAGTTACGATGTAGTACGTACTGTTCATACTTGGCAAAGTAGTGAATCACCTTCGCAATATTGTCGTATTTAGTTTGATCATCGCGGTTTATTTCACCCAAAGCATCGTATTTGTACTTTTCACGATTCTTAGTGGCATTACAGTTAAAGTAGCAATGTTGACCACCAATTTGTGTATTCCACATTTCACCAATCATTCGGGCTAAACTAATGTCTTCACGGTGTTTCCGGCCACAAAAAAAGAAAAAACAATGAATATGTAACGCTTGGTCTATACCGTACTCTAATTTCCATACATAGCCTTTTAAATGTAATGATGTACTACGACGAATTTTTTGCTGAATAATATGAAAATGCGCTATAACTTCGTTATGCGTATAGTTTTTCTTATCTGCGAATAAGCCTGAGACCTTACTACTCAGTTGGTATTCAATTGCAAATTGCGTTGCAAATAACCAGTCTTTAGCTCCCTTTCAAGAACAATTATCCTATTATTTAGATGATTACGAATATTTAGCCAAGAATAATGGATATAGATTGGGCCATAGACGGTTTGAAGACATCGCTTTATTTGAGGATCAACAGCATACTGATGATTACTTAAGTTTACACTTGTCTAAACGATCAAATGTTCCCATCGCTCATGTTCTCCTCGATTATCTAGATTTGATGAAATTTACTTTAGTTCAGGAATCTAGGTTAGGAGTCGATGCTAGTGTAGATAAAAGTGCATATATCGATCAATTGGATAAAATGATTAAACTACTTTATGCCCAAAATAAGCAGGAAGTACCTAAGCGTCTTGGCATAGAGAGGTTACTTATTTCTACTATTTATAAGTTACTCATTCAACGTGGTGAACTGGAGCACTCAAACCATAAATATGCATCAATAAAAAATTTATTTGATTATATAGCCAAAGTACTAAAAACTTCACAAATTGGGTACGATTACAATGGGGCAGATTCAAAAAATTCGGATCTAAAATTGACTGGTTATGCAACAGAATATTCTTATGAAGATGATCTATTTATGTTTGAAAGCTTCTATTATGATTTACCATCTGAAGACGTGTTTAAATACTTAATATCGAAGCGTGAAAGCCCACAAAAGCGTATTCAACCCAAATGTTTTGATCAAGATGACGAGTCGCTTGCAGATATTTTGGCTGTAAAGGTGAATCGAAAAATTGAGGTATTTAGTATAACGGCTAAGAATATTTATCATCTGATCCCAGATGAAATAGACAATGTAGTCGATTTTAAAAGTTTATATAGATTGAATTAAAACGTTATTTTTCTAGGTCAAAGACCCATCTTTACAGGTTCTTAAACCATAAAAAGTTGAGCTGATTGACATCAAAAAAGCAAAATTGCTGACCGATATCGGTCAGCAATTTTTTAGTATGATCTAACCTTTTGATTAAAACATACATGGTCGTTTTAAGTTGAGAATCACTAAAAATTATAGGTATAGGACAAACCATCGTCGGTGCTGATGGTCACTTCACGCACATTTTCAGCCGAGCAACCGAGATAAACTTGAGCAACCGAACTGTAATGCATATTTTTATAATCATAAAAGCCTTTGCTTTGACAATGGCCTCGATTAATTAAAACCCCCGTTAAAGTGGTCGGATCATTATTCAATGACATGATACTGAGTTTATCGGTATAACCAGTCATCGAGTATTGTGATGAATCACGACGGACACGGACTTCAAACTCTCTTTGTGTCGGTTCTGGAATGTCTTGTGAAACTTGCTCTGTATCGTTGCCATTTTCTAAAAAGG